>CAZQXA010000038.1:0-9897 GCA_964597155.1 uncultured Dehalococcoidales bacterium | reverse complement strand
TGGGGGTTGGGGGTGGGCATCTCCCATATCCAGCCCACCTCAAGGTACATGTTGCAGCCGGGCACTTGGGGGTTACTCATCAGTGTCATTGAGGGGCTTTGTCGGCCTTTGGTCGGCGGCCCCGCCTCGTAGATAGGTCTGGTTACCAGGTATTTACTGTAATCCGGTTTCGCCATTTTTACCTCTCTCCTTTTATAGATATTTATTTAGGGTTCGGGCCAGGGGCTGGTGAATCTAACCGAGCTGAATTTCCATTTCCCGTTTACCCTGACGTACTGGCAGTCCTGCCGCCCCTGCACCCATCTTACTTGCGGCTCGGCGAAGAAAAGATATAAAATCCAGTAGCCTTTTGCCTTGTCCCCGTTAACCGAGATGACCGGCTGGCCGACAAAATGTCCGTCGGTGCGTTTTATCATCTTGGCCAGAACGTTGTGGAATATCCCGCTAATCTCCTTTTTGCCCTTACAAACTCCGTGGTCTAGGAGGTCCAGGGTGGCGTCTTCGGCAAAACAATCCAGCATATCTTCCCACTGGAGGTTCGAAAGCAGGTAGACATAGTTTATATGCAGCTTCTTAATCTCCTCAATATCTTCTAAAACCTTGACCCTCTTTTCCAGTTCTTCCAGCGTCATTACTGCCTCCTTACTTTAAAGGTTTATTATTTTGCCTACCCGCTATTCTAGCACAGCTTATTCGGGTGTCAATTAGTCAAAGGCTATTGAACATAGACCTTGATGGGAGTATATTAGAGTAGATTATTATTGCCAACAAAGGAAATCTTCTACGGAGGGGCAAAGTGCGCATTAAGAAGATTGAATGTATACCGGTTACCGCCAAATTCAGCAAACCCTTCCCCATGGGTGGGGGGATTGAGCTGGGTTCAGCCGGCATCATTGTCAAGATTCATACCGATGAGGGTCTTATCGGCATAGCTGACTCCGGGGGCACCTCAGCCTGGTACCGCGGTGAGAGCCAAGACTCAATGATGAGTATCATCAACAATATCTTGGCGCCTTCGGTTTTGCTGGGCGAAGACCCCTTCAATATTGAGAAAATCGTGGCCCGGATGGACTACGCCGCCCGGGATAATAATCAGGCAAAGGCAACTATTGACTATGCCCTGCACGATATCGTGGGCAAGGCGCTGGGGGTTCCCGTCTACCAATTGCTGGGGGGCTTGACTACGGAAAAGATTCCCCTGGGTTATGTTTTACCCGGAGCTGCCACGGATGAGGTGGTGGCTATGGCCAAGCAGGCGCTTAAGGCTGGTTTCCGCGCACTTAAGCTCAAGGTAGGCGCCGGCAAAGAGGAAGATGACATCGAAAACGTGCGGGCGCTGAGGGAGGTTGCCGGCGATGAGATAGGGATATTCATTGACGCTAACGGCGGCTGGCACTACTATCAGGCGCTGATGATTTTGAAAAAACTGGAGAAATACAACCTGGCTATGGTGGAGCAGCCGGTGCCCTGGTGGGATATTGACGGCATGGCGCGCCTGCGCGGCAAAATCGGGATACCGGTATTCGCTGATGAGTCGGCTCAAGAGCTTAAACATCTGCTGGAAATCGTCCAGAAGAACGCCGCCGATGGCTTTTTCATCAAGATACCCAAGGCGGGCGGGCTGCTAAAATCTCAGAAATGGGTCTCTATTGCCAAGGCGGCTGGTCTGCCCGTGGTCTGTGGCTGCATGATGGGTTCGGGGCTTGAAGCCGCGGCTTATACTCACCTCCTGGTGGCTGATGAATGGCTGTCCAAGATGGTGCACGAAAACCTTGGCCCCCTGCACATTCATGATGTCTTTGAGACGGTAAGCAAACCCATCAAGGACGATATTGCCCGGAACGTCCCCCGATACGAGAACGGCTTTCTCTACCCAACCCAGGGCCCGGGTATCGGCATTGAGCTCAACGAAGAGGTAGTAAACAAGCTCATCACCCCGGGCAAGAGTCCAACGGTAGTCGGCAAATAGCCGCTTATCACTAATCGGGCATTACCCGCGCCAAAAAACATTCGCTTGCCAAGGCATTAACCCTGTGCTATAATCTTACTCCAATTGGAGTGTCATGACGGACAGGGTTACTATCAAAATCCCCCGGGAGTTATACCGCAAGCTAAGCCAGATGGTGGCCGGCACCGGTTTTTCCAGCGTTACCGAGTTTATCGTCTTCGTAATGCGGACCCTAGCCATGGCTCAAGAAGAAATAGAGCCGGAGGACAAGCTGACGGCGGAAGAAATAAGGGCCATAAGGGCAAGATTAAAGAGGCTTGGCTATCTGGAGGAGGAAGAATAATGAACAAGGGGAAAAAGACCAAGGCGGTAGCGCTGCCCCTAGAGCTTTATAGCCGGGTAGATAAGCGGGCAAAGGCTACCGGGTTTAGCTCCATAGATGATTACGTGATATTCGTCCTGGAGGAAGTGGTCAAGGATGAAGGTGAGACGGCTATTAACAAGGAAGAAGAGGCGGAGGTAAAAAGACGGCTCAGGGCGCTGGGCTATTTTGACTAAACAGATTAGTAAGAGGGAAATTTAGGATAAATGACTTTATTGTTTTTTCTGGTCGCCGGCTTGTGTGCCCAACTCATTGATGGTTCTCTAGGAATGGGATTTGGTGTTATATCATCAACTATCCTGGTTGGCTTAGGGGTGGTACCGGCACTAGCCAGCGCTAGTGTACACACCGCTGAAATTGCAACTACGCTGGCATCAGGCACATCACATCTTAGGTTTGGTAATGTTAAGAAGGAGTGGTTACTACCACTTACGATTCCCGGAATAGTTGGGGGGGTATTAGGTGCCATTTTGCTATCAAACATACCCGGCGGCACAATGAAACCATACGTTGCCGGCTTCCTGTTGTTTATGGGGCTGGTTATGATTTACCGCTTCACACTACACAAGGCTAAGATTGCCACCTCGGCGAAGTCAGGGAAGGTCCCGTGGAAGAAAATGGTAGGGCTCGGTCTGGTAGCTGCCTTCTTTGACGCCATAGGTGGTGGGGGATGGGGGCCGATTGCCACGCCTGGCTTGATACTAACCGAAGGTGAAGAGCCAAGAAAGGTCATCGGGACGGTTAACTTTGCCGAGTTCTTTGTGACGATAGCTGAGGCAGTAACCTTTTTCATCATACTGGGTTCTAAAGAATATGATTGGGGTTCAATCGGGATGATAGCGCTGGGTGGTGTATGTATGGCACCTATAGCCGCTTGGTTAACCAAAAAGATGCCCCCGCGAGTGTTAGGTTTACTGGCAGGAATTGTCGTCGTACTGTATAACCTTAGAACCCTATTGGTGTGGGCAGGGTGGATGTAGCTAAAGAAAATTAATAGGGGTAATGAATGCTGGACTTAAATGACCTTGAAAACCGAACCATCTATATAGTGAGGGAGGCATACGCCGAGTTTGCCAGGCCGGCGGTCCTGTGGAGCACGGGCAAGGACAGCACAACTATGCTCTGGCTCTGCCGCAAGGCTTTCCTGGGCGAAATCCCATTCCCGGTAATTCATATAGATACCGGCTACAAGTTCAAGCAGATGTACGGTTTCCGGGATGAGATTGCCCGGCAGTGGGGGCTGAACCTGGTGGTGGCTAGCAACAAGGAGGCGCTCAAAGAAGGGGTTTCCCCCCAGGGGGGCAAGCTTGAGTGCTGCACCCGCTTAAAGACAGAGGCGCTGAGGGAATGCCTGGACGAGCACGGTTTTGATGCCCTCATCCTGGCAATAAGAAGGGACGAGCACGGCATTAGGGCCAAGGAGAGGTATTTCTCCCCCCGCAATGAGGACTTTGGCTGGGACTACCGCGACCAGCCGCTGGAGATGTGGGACCAGTTTCAGGGGCTGGTCGCCAAGGGGACTCACATGAGGGTCCATCCCATCCTGCACTGGCGGGAGCTTGATGTCTGGGAGTACATAAAGAGGGAAGGTATTCCCATAAACCCGATGTATTTTGCCCGCGATGGTAAAAGATACCGCAGTCTCGGCTGTGAGCCCTGCACCCTGCCCATAGAGTCCAATGCTGCCACCATAGATGAGATTGTGCAGGAGCTCAGGGAGACCAAGGTTGCCGAGAGGGCGGGGCGGGCTCAGGACAAAGAGAGGGCTTTCACCATGCAGAAGCTCCGGGCACTGGGCTATATGTAAGGCGAAGCTTATTAGCTAAAGAGGCAAGAGTTTGAGCATAAATGTAATCATTGTTGGCCATGTTGACCACGGCAAGTCTACCCTCATCGGCAGGCTGCTTTACGATTCCGAGACCATCACCGGGGATAGAATAGCCGAGATGCAGAAGCTCCTTGAGGAGTATAAGAAGAGGTTTGAATTTGCCTATTTCCTCGACTCCTTTGAGGAGGAGCTTATGGAGGAGCGCACCATAGATACCACCAGGGTGCTCTTCAAGGGGAGGGACTACTATGCCATCGTTGATGTCCCCGGGCACAAGGAGTTCATAAAGAACATGCTCACCGGGGCCTCTCAAGCCCAGGTTGCTATCATGGTCGTCTCTGCCCCCGATGGCGTCCAGGAGCAGACGAGGAGACACGCCTTCCTGCTTAAGATGCTGGGTATAAATTACACGCTGGTGGCGATCAACAAGATGGACTTAGTTAGTTACCAGAAAAAAGCCTTTGACCAGATTAAGCAGGAAACTTCTTCAGCTCTAGCCACGATGGGTTATTCTATAGGGGAGTTTATCCCCATCTCTGCCCTGGAGGGCGATAATGTCTATAAGGCTTCGGCGAGGATGGACTGGTATAGCGGGCCGACACTGATTGAGGCCCTTGATGGCATTGAGCCCGAGGAGATAGTAAGTAAGCCCCTCAGGTTTGTGGTTCAGGATACCTACTCTTTTAACAACCAGAAGGTAACTGTGGGCAGGGTGGAGTCGGGCACATTGAAGAAGGGGGACCGGCTCATATTTCAGCCTTCCGGCGTAAAGGGGAAGGTAGCCGGGATAAAGGTCTTTCCCGGGGAGGTGGAGCTAGCGCGGACGGGAGATAGTATCGGCATCGTCATCGCCGATGAGGTGGCCAGGGGGGATGTCGGCGGGCACCTTCAAGTCCCGCCGGTGGCTGTGGACAGGTTTCTGGGCGAGGTCGTCCTCCTTGAAGGCGAGCTTAAACGGGGCGATGAGTTTGAGATGAAGTGCGGCACCAAGAAGACGGCCTGCCTGGTGGGGGATATAAAGGAGAGGATGAGCTCGGAGACGGGGGAAGTGATAGAAAAAAGCCCGCTGGAGATAGGTGAGAATGAAGCCGCCACTGTCGTTTTCAAGACGGAGCCGATGGTCGTTGAGAAGTTCGCCGAGATGCCGGAACTGGGCAGGTTCATCCTGGTAAGGAATGGTAAGAATGTCGGCGCCGGCGTTGTTCTGGAGGTCGGGGAATGATCTTCGTCCTGGGGATAGATGCCGCCACCTGGACGGTGATAAAGCCCAATATGGAAAGGCTGGCCACCTTTAAGAAACTGTGCCAGATTGGTACCTGCCGCGAGCTTGTCCTTGAGGAAAAGCCTATCTCCCCTTCGGTGTGGTGCGGCATGTTCTGCGGCCAGACGCCCTCGGAACACCGGCATGAAAGCTTTGTTGTTGACGGCAATATTGTGCGGCGGGAAGACATCAAGGTGGATTTTATCTGGGATATTCTCCAGCGAGAGGGTAGGAGGGCCAAGGCTTTGAATGTCCCTTTTGTGGTGCCGCCCTACTCCTTTGGCGTTGACTTCAAGCCCGTGGGGTTCGGACTACCGACTAACGAGAAAGAATGGCAGGAGGAGCTTGACAGGGTGACCTTGAAGACCAGGGGATTACTGGCCGAGGACCTCGAACTGCTCATCTCGGTTTATACCCTCCTTGACCGTGTTCAGCATTTCCACTGGGGAGAGGACTGCGTCCTGGATTGGTATGAAAAGCTGGATGGCAGAATGGGGGAGCTTCTCCTTGACAGTGGTTTCCTCGAGGAGAAGCAGAACAAGCTCATTGTTATCTCCGACCACGGCTTCTGCTCCTTCGGTGAGGCCGAGGTTAGGACCCTGCCCCTCAAATCTGAGGCGGGGGAGCTTAAAGGTGACCATCACCCCAATGCCCTCCTCATAACCGTGAATCTGAATTACGAGATAAAGAGGCCTCAGGATGTATTTTTTGCCTTGAGGCAGGAATTCAAAGCTAAATAGTACTAACTAGTCCGGTATTAAACAGCGCCGCTAGCCCTTATCTTTCTTCCCATTGGCCGTTGCCTTTTATAAGCCAGCTAGGCTATAATGGCACGGATGAGGTTTAGCAACCGAACTATTCTTATCGCTTTTGTTGTCCTTACCCTGCTGCTCTTTCCCGCCGTGGCTTTTACCTCCGGGGCACTCCGAATCGTCCTGGCTCTCCCCGTAGCCCTCTTTATCCCCGGCTATACGCTGCTTGCCGCCATTTTCCCGAAGAAAAGCAGCCTTGGCGGCGTGGAGCGGGTAGTCTTTAGTTTGGGCTTAAGCATGGCTATTAGCCTTCTGGTGGGGGTTGTTCTCAATTTTAACCCCTGGGGCATCAGCACCTATCCTGTCCTTATCTCGGTTACCCTTTTTGTAGTTATCACCGCCCTGGTTGCCTGGTTTCGCACACCGCCCCCGGGCGAAGAGCTTAGCGTCACCATAGGGATTGACCTTTCGGGGTGGGGCAAGATGGTGGGTCTGGATAAAGCCCTCTCCATTTTTCTGGTGGTGGCTATATTGATAACTCTGGGCTCTATTGGTTATGTTATCGCCGTGCCCAAACAGGAGCAGCCGTTTACCGAGTTCTATATCCTTGCTAGTGACGGCAGGGCGGAAAACTACCCTGAGCAGGTGGTGCTGGGGGAACCCGTGGAATTAATCATTGGCGTCGCCAATCATGAAGGTGTCGGGATGAGCTATCTGGTGAGTATCAGCATAAATGGCGTGGAGAGCGAGGAGATAGAGACCGCATTGCTGGCTGACGGTGAGAGCTGGGAACAGCCGGTTAGTTTGGTTCCCAAAAGCTCAGGCGTGGAGCAACGGATAGAATTCTGGCTATATAAGAATGGCGAGGCTGAGCCCTACCTTGAGGAACCGCTTTATCTCTATATTGATGTCACCGAGCCGTCCTAAAAAACCGCTTACTTAATGGAGATATAATATCAAATTATCAGAGGATAGAAAGTGAAAAAAGATAGTATTTGTATTATCCTGCCCGCCCTTGATGAGGAACTGACGGTAGGCAAGGTCATTGACGAGATACCAAGAAAGGCTCTGGAAAAGGAGGGCTATCAGGTTGATATCCTGGTGGTGGACGGTGGCAGCAGCGACCGGACCAGGCAGATTGCCTTGGCCAAGGGGGTTCGGGTTATCGTTGAGCCCAAACCGGGGAAGGGGAGGGCAGTGAGGACGGCACTGGCTTCGGTTGAGGCTGACTTTATTTTTATGCTTGATGCCGATTATACCTATCCGGCTACCTATATCCCGGAAATGCTTAAGATTCTGCGTCAAGGCTCGCCGGTGGTCATCGGCTCCAGGTTAAGGGGGCGGTGGCAGAAGGGGGCGATGAGACGGCTGAACGTGATTGGCAACGTTATGCTTACCTGGCTGGCTAACATCCTGTACCGGACCAGGATAAGCGACCTGTGTACCGGCTACTGGGGGATGAGAGGGGAAGTTTTTAGAGAGCTAAAACTATTCGCCGAGGGCTTTCAGCTTGAGGCCGAGCTGTTCATCCAGCTAGCCAAGAAGGGCTACCCTATTGCTGAAGTGCCCATCTATTACCGGTGTCGTGAGGGCAAAGCCAAGCTCAGTGGGCTAAAAGACGGGATTAAAATAGGCTGGATGCTGATTAGAAGAAGATTCCGGGCGCAATAAGAGAAGAAGATGGCATCAGCCAAGATATCAATAATCGTTCCCTGCTACACCATGGAGAGGCTTAGAGATGTCACCGAGCTACTGGATAGCGTGCAATCTCAGAGCTACCGCCATATTGAGACGCTAATCGTGGCCGAGAGGTCACCGGAGCTGACCAGCAGCATCCGGGGTTATATTAAGAAGAAAGGCTACCCCAACGTTCAGGTATTATATAATGTTAACCAGGGCGAATGGGGGTCCTACTCAGCCAGAAACCTGGGTATTGAGCAGGCTTCGGGTGATATTCTGGCTTTTATTGACGATGATGCCCTTCTTTTCCCTGATTGGGCCGAAGAAACAGCCAGGAGCTATGCTGAGGATGGCTCGGTTATCGGGCTTACCGGTCCTATCCTGCCTTTATGGGAAGATGAGCAGATGAGCTGGTTTCCCAGGGAGTTATACTGGATTTTTTCCTGTACCTACTGGGATTGGACGGAAAAAACAGAGGTGAGAAATGGCTATGGCACCAACATTTCCTTCCGGCGGGAGGCGTTTGATGCCTGCGGTGCCTTTAAGAGTAGCCTGGGTGTGGAGAAGGGGTGGGGTAAGAGCGACTGGCAGAGACCGGGGGCTAAAGAGACCGAGTTTTCCCTGCGAGTGACCCAGAAAACAGGCAAGCGAATAGTCTATAGCCCGAAGATAAGGGTGAAGCACAAGGTTTATCGTTACCGCCTAAAAACCGGTTTCATTGCCCGCAGAGCTTACTGGGAGGGGTATGCCAAAGCCCTGCTTAATAGATGGTGTCGCCCCACTGATAAGAGATTATTAGCCCCCGAGTATGACCTTCTCCGTCGCATCCTGGCCGGTCTGGTGCCCCATTCCCTGGGCCTTCTTTTCCGGCGTCCCCGGATAGCTACCCGCCGGCTATGGGTTACGGCAGTGGTGCTATCCTGTGTTGTGGGTGGCTACCTTGCTTATAATCTATCCCGTCTTTGGGGTCGGGAGTAGCTTTTATGAGGATACTGAACCGGCTGAGATTCTATAAATATGTCCTGACCAAGGACATGACCCAACTGGCCAGGTTTAACTATGAAAATTTCAAAGTAGCTTGTGATGTTTTAGCCGCTTATGTCGGGGATATAGCCGGGAAAACTATCCTGGATATTGGCTGTGGTCGGCTGTACCCACAGACCCTCTTATTTCATGGTGCTGGCGCCAGGGTAACCGGGATAGACAATACCTATATTGGAACAAGAGACCCACTTTGCCTTAAGTACTGGCGGAGCCTGACCAGGAGCGGGCTGGAAGGTCTGGCACGGGACGTCCTATATGACCTGCTGGGTAAAAATAGGGCTTACTATCGCCAGCTTAGCCGCCTTAGTGGCTTTAAGTTCAAGCGTAAGTCTCTGGATATCAAACAGATGGACGTGGAGAATATGTCGTTTCCCGACGGCGTCTTTGACATCGCCGTTTCTAATAATGTTTTTGAACATATAGCCGATATCCCCAAGGCTATTGCTGAGGTCTACCGGGTGCTAAAAAGGGGGGGGATAATCTATATAAGGATAAACCTGTTCACCAGCCTGAGCGGAGGGCATAACTTTGATTTGAGTAATCCAGGCAAGGTGCCTCCCTGGGACCACCTTAGGGGCAATCGCTATAAGGTGCCGGTATACCTGAACAAACTTGGCCAGGACGAGTATATTTCGCTATTTGGCCAGAGGTTTAAAATCCTTGATGTAATAGATGGTCAATATGTGGGCAAGGATTTGCTCACCCCTTCCCTACGAGCCGAACTTACGGGTTATTCAGAAGAAGAGCTGCTAAAAACACACATTACCATTATAGGCCGGAAGTAGGTTAGCCATCCTGCCCAAAGCTGTAAGGCTAAGTTAAGGATGGGGTGCTGGTTAGACTGTGGCTAGAAGGCCAAGTGATTAAATATGGCAGTGGCAAACTTTATTAATATTGGTTCCAGGCTGGATAGCTCTGAAGCCGGGCGACGCCGGCTCTCCATATTCTTGACCATTTTAGCTCTTCTCTACTGGTCGCATAGCATCCTCTCTGCCCGGTTTG
>CAZQXA010000037.1:0-9997 GCA_964597155.1 uncultured Dehalococcoidales bacterium | reverse complement strand
GAGGATATCTACCTGGAGACTGGCGGCGGCAGGACAGCGATGGTGGAGTGGGTTACCACCAAGCGCATGGAAGAGGTGGAGGATGGCAAGGTTGAGGTAATTGGCCCCGAGATAAGCGATATACCCGCCGGTTCCAGGCTGCCCTTAGCTATAGCCGTGGAGGTGGCGGGGAGGGAGATGCAGGAGGACTTTGAGCCTATCCTGGAGCGCCAGATTCACCACCTGGTAAACTATGCTCAAGGCTTGATGCACATCGGGCAGAGGGATATTGCCTGGCTAAGGGTGGCTAAGCAGGCGGTGGAGAAGGGCTTTAAGCTGCACCACATCGGTGATATCCTTCACGCCAAGCTGCACCAGGACTTTGGTCGGATATTCGATAAGATACAGGTGAAGCTCTATACCGAAGAGGACAAGGTCAAGAAGATAGTGGAACAGGCGAGGGCGGTATACGGGAAGCGGGATGCCCGCATTGAGGGCATGACCGACGAGACCACCGATGTATACTACTCCTGCACCCTGTGCCAGTCCTTTGCCCCCAGCCACGTCTGCGTGATTAGCCCGGAGAGAACCGGTCTTTGCGGCTCCTATAACTGGATGGACTGCAAGGCTTCTTACGAGATTAACCCCACCGGACCTAACCAGCCAGTGCCCAAGGGGGAGATCATTGACACCAAGTTCGGGCAGTGGAAGGGGGTAAACGATTTTATCTACAAAGCCTCCAGACAGAAGATAGACCATTATAACTTCTACAGTATAGTAAATGACCCCATGACCACCTGTGGCTGCTGTGAGTGCATTGCCGCTGTCCTGCCCCTGTGCAACGGGATAATGACGGTAAATCGGGAGTATACCGGGCCAACCCCCTGCGGGATGAAGTTCACCACCCTGGCGGGGACTATCGGCGGGGGTTTGAGCACCCCCGGCTTTGTCGGGCACGGCAAGTACAATACCTGCCAGAGAAAATTCATCAGCGGTGACGGCGGTATAAAAAGAATAGTCTGGATGCCTAAGATGCTAAAAGAGGAGATTGCCGAGCGGCTCAAAGCACGGGCTGAGGAGGTTGGTATCCCTAACCTGCCGGATATGATTGCCGATGAGACGGTGGGTGTCACCGAGGAGGAGATTCTCCCCTTCCTGCAGGAAAAGGGACACCCCGCCCTCACTATGGAGCCGATACTGGGATAGGAAGGAGCTTTGTTGTGCCACTTACCGGGATTGAGATATTTAAGTTACTGCCCAAGACTAACTGTAAGGAATGCGGAGAGCCTACCTGTCTCGCCTTTGCCATGAAATTAGCCGCGGCTAAGGCGGAACTGGTCGCCTGTCCCTATGTCACCGAGGAAGCCAAAGCCAAACTGACCGAGGCCGCCGCCCCGCCCATCATACCGGTTACTATTGGCGTTGGCGACAGGGCACTCAAGGTGGGCGGCGAGACGGTCATGTTCCGCCACGAAAAGAGGTTTGAGCACCCCCCGGGCTTAGCCCTCCTTATCAGCGACGGCATGGCTGATACTGAGATTAGTAGCCGCTTAAAGAAGTTTAATGAGCTTCAGTATGAGAGGATAGGGCTTGTCCTTCGCCCCGATTTGATTGCCGTAAAGAGTGCTGCCGGAGATAAGGCAAAATTCGAAGCCTTGGTGGCTAAAGTAAAGCAAGGTACCGATTGCGGGCTTATCCTGATGAGTGATAACCCCGATATACTGGCGGCAGGGCTGGTGGTCTGTGCTGACCGTAAACCATTGCTCTACGCCGCCACCGAGGGGAACTGGGAGAAAATGGCTGAGCTGGCTAAGGCCAATTCCTGCCCGCTGGCGGTTAAAGCTGCTAACCTGGAGAAACTAGCCGAGTTAACGACTAAATTAACCAACATTGGGGTTAAGGAAATGGTTCTTGACTCCGGCTCGCGAAAGCTACGCCAGGTATTTAGTGACCAGGTAATCATCCGCAGTGCCGCTCTGGCCAAGAAGTTCCGCCCTCTGGGCTTTCCAACAATCATTTTCCCATCGGAGATGACCGATGACCCGTTGAAGGAGGCGGTAATTGCCTCCATTTTTGTGGCTAAGTACGGCGGCATTATCGTCCTCTCCGATTTTCAGGGAGAGAGCCTCTTCCCCTTGCTGGTGGAGAGGCTGAATATCTATACCGACCCCCAGCGCCCGCTGGCAACCAAGGAGGGAATCTACGAGATTGGTAACCCCGGCGAAAACTCACCGGTGCTTATTACCTCTAACTTTTCCCTGACCTATTTCATTGTCTCCGGCGAGATAGAGACCAGCCGGATTCCCAGCTGGCTTCTGGTCAAGGATACCGAGGGGCTTTCAGTTATGACCGCCTGGGCGGCGGGCAAATTCGTTGCCGATGCCATTGCCCCCTTCGTTAAGAAGTGTGGTATTACCGATAAGGTCAAGCACCACAAGTTAATAATTCCCGGCTATGCTGCTTCCGAGAGCGGCGGTTTGGAAGAAGAGCTGCCCGGCTGGGAGATTCTGGTGGGCCCCAGGGAGGGGTCGCACATCCCGGCTTACCTTAAGTCGTGGCAACCGTGAGGAGGTAAATATGGTCCTCATTGGCGAAAATCTGAATATAATGTCCAAGACTATCGGCCCGGCCTTAAAAGAGAGGAACCCCGGGCCTGTTCAGGAAATGGCCAGGGCTGAGGCCGAGGCTGGCGTTGATTATATTGACCTTAACATTGGCCCTGCCCGCAAGGCAGGGGACGAGCTGATGACCTGGGCAGTTAACACGGTGCAGGGAGTTACCGATAGAGCACTGTCCCTGGATACCACCAACCCGGTGGCTATGGAGGCTGGGCTTAAAGTGGCTAAGGGCAGGACGCTGATTAATTCCATCTCCCTTCAGCCGGACAGGCTGGAGCAGGAATTACCCCTGGTCAAGAAGTATAATGCCTCCATGATAGGGCTTCTCTGGGGGGTGGAGGGGATGCCCCGGGATGCCAACGAGCGGGCTATGCTTGCCGTTGACCTTGTGTATAAAGCCAGCGAAGCCGGCATTGCCAGCGAGGATATCTGGATAGACCCGATTCTTACCCCGGTTTCGGGGGAGATAAACCAGTTGAAAGCCTGCTTTGAGTTTATGGCTATGTTGAAAGATATTGCCCCCGAATGCAAATCTACCGTCGGGCTGTCAAATATCTCCAACGGCACCCCGCAACACCTCAGGCCATATCTTAATCGGACCTGTATGATAATGCTGATGAAACACGGGCTGTATTCGGCGATAGTTGATGCTTTTGATTTTGAGCTGATAAGCATTGCCCGCGGCCAAAAGCCAGAAATCGTTAGTCTGGTGCATCGGGTGATGGCTGGCGATAAGCCCAACCTGGCCTCTTTGAGTGAGGAAGAGGTCAAGTATCTAAAAACGGTCAGGGTTATTACCGGCGAAGCCCTCTATTCCCATTCCTGGCTTGAGATATAGTAGCAACCTCTATGCTTTAAAAGGCGTATTCGTGTATAATTAAGAAGGCCTATTTACGGTTTTTAAAGAAGTTTTTAAAGCGATAGAAAGGGAATATCAGCTTGAGCTTACAGCTGCTATTTGAGTCAGGAAAGTTTGTCGTCACCGCCGAGGTTGGTCCGCTGAAAGGGACTGATACCACTGAATTAGAGGAGGCGGCTGAGCTCTTGCGGGGAAAGGTGGATGCCACCAATGTTACCGACCAGCAAAGCTCGGTGATGAGACTGGGTTCGCTGGCAGTCTGCCATTTGCTCAAAAAGAAGGGGCTTGACCCTGTATTCCAGATGACCTGCCGTGACCGAAACCGCCTGGCGCTACAATCAGACCTATTAAGCGCCTCTGTCCTGGGGATTGAAAATGTCCTGGCTATCACCGGTGATCTGCCTGTGCTCGGCGACCATCCTCAAGCCAAACCGGTTTATGACCTGGACTCGGTACAGCTCCTCTGGGTGATAAAGAGGTTGAACGAGGGTTATGATATGGCCGGCAACGAGCTTAAGGGGAAGCCCAGTTTCTTCCCCGGGGCGGTGGTCAACCCGGGGGCAAATACCAGGGCTGCCCTGGAGCTGCAGATATTAAAGATGGAAAAGAAGATTGAAGCCGGAGCCAGGTTTTTCCAGACCCAGGCTATCTATGAGCCCGATGCCTTCGTCAAGTTTATGAAGAGGGTGGAGGGATTTAAGGTTCCTATATTAGCCGGAATAATACCCCTCAAATCGGCGGGCATGGCCCGGTATATGAATAAGAACGTGGCTGGCGTCTTTGTGCCTGAAGAACTGATTGAAAAAATGACAGCCGCTGAAGATAAGACCCAGATGGGCATAGAGATTGCGGCTAATTTAATCAGGCAGTTGAAGGATATAAGCCAGGGGGTGCATGTTATGGCTATCGGCTGGGAGAAAAAGGTGCCTGCCGTGCTGGCGGCGGCTGGGCTTTAGCCGTAACTGCCCCGATACTGTAGTTATCGGATGAAAAATAGTCCATTGTCACTACCCGAGCAAAAGGACTACGAGTATGGCTACAAGCTGGCCTACGAGCTTGCCCGCCAACAGCTAGCTAGCTTGAGCGATATTGAGCAACAGTGCCGCCAAAGTGGGGCTAGATACCAGGTAACTGATTCTAAGTCGCTAATCATCATTGAATATCTTCGCCGTTCCTATCAGATTACCCTCCCCGGTAGGGAGATTTCGCTGGTGGCTAATGGAGAGGAAGTCCCGATAAAGGATAAGATTTTAATTCTGCACTATCTAACCCAGGCCAGGGGAACATCGCTTGCCAAAGAGCTAGTCTCCTATAAGCAACTGCCGGGGGCTAGCTATTTTCCCACCTTCTATAAGAGGGCGATAAAGCCCCTTGTCGAGCACTTTGGCCAGCAGCCTCAGCGGCTGGTAGAGGTGGCGGGAGAGTTAGGTGGACATGAGGTTGATTACGGTGATGTGGCGGTAACGCTCAACGCCTTTAAGAAAGTACCTTTGACGTTAGTCCTATGGCGGGGTGATGATGAGTTTCCCCCAGGGGGAAGCATACTATTTGATGCTACCGTCTCTGATTACCTCTCTACCGAGGACATAAACGTGCTCTGTGAGCAAGTCGCCTGGAGGTTGGTTAAGCTTTTGAAGGAAGGGAGCCGCCATTCCAGTGAAGCCTGATATCAACAAAGAGTCGGATGAAATCATAGCCCGCTATAGCCCTGAGAGCAGTAACCTTATTCCCATCCTTCAGGAAACCCAGGAGAAGTTCGGCTACCTGCCAGAAGAGGTGATGCGGAAAATCGCCAAGTTTCTGCGGTTGACCGATAATATGGTTTATGGAGTGAGCACCTTCTACGCCCAGTTCAAGCTTACCCCCACCGGCCGGAGGTTGGTCAAGGTATGCCGGGGGACTGCCTGCCATGTGAGGGGAGGGGCAAGAATACTCAGGGAGGCGGAGAAGCGTCTGGGGCTTAAACCGGGGGAGACTACCGCTGACCTGGGGTATAGCCTGGAAACGATCGCCTGCTTTGGCTCATGTGCCCTAGCCCCGGTGATGGTGGTTGATAAGAAAGTCTACGGGCGAATGACCACCGCCAAGGTGGGGCAAATCCTGTCCGAGGCTAAATAGATAATATTAGGGGGTGTTGACAGTGACCTTTGACGGTTTTCGCCGTCAGGCAATAGCCGAGTGGGAAGCCCTGGAACAGAGCGATAAACCCCGTATCCTGGTGGGGACAGGCACCTGCGGCCAGGCAGCCGGCGCCATGACCGTGCTTGAGGCTATCAATTCGGCATTGGCCAAGCATAAAATAAAGGCTATTGTCACCCAGGTCGGCTGCATCGGGCTTTGCTATACTGAACCCCTGATTAATATTATCAAACCGGGCCGCCCCCATATCTATTATGGCGATGTTACCCCTTCACTTGCCGCTAAAGTTATCGAGGACTACCTGGTCAAGGATAACCCTCGTCCTGACCTGGCTCTGGGCACTGTGGGCGGAGACGGCATTGAGGGTATTCCCAAGTTTTTTGAGCTGCCCATGCTTAAGCCACAGGTGCGCATCGCCCTGCGCAACTGCGGCATTATCGACCCGCAGAGCATCAACCAGTATATTGCCCGTGACGGCTACAGTGGCCTGGTCAAGGCACTGGGCATGAAGCCGGAAAAGGTGCTTGAGGAGATGAAGAAGTCAGGCTTGCGCGGACGCGGCGGCGCTGGCTTCCCCACCGGTCAAAAGTGGGAGTTCTGCCGCCAGGCCCCGGGCAGGGTGAAGTATGTCATCTGCAATGCTGATGAGGGTGACCCCGGCGCCTTTATGGACAGGTCTCTCCTGGAGGGTGACCCTCACGCTGTTCTGGAAGGGATACTCATCGGCGCCTATGCTATAGGAGCCGGCGAGGGTTATATCTATATCCGGGCTGAGTATCCCCTGGCCATAGAGAGGCTGAAACTTGCCCTCAGCCAGATGGAAGACTACGGACTGCTGGGCGATAACATTCTGGGTTCCGATTTCAGCTTTCACCTGAAGATTAAGCAGGGGGCGGGGGCTTTTGTCTGCGGCGAGGAGACAGCTCTGATGGCATCTATTGAGGGCAAAAGGGGCATGCCTCGCTCCCGTCCTCCCTTTCCGGCTCAATCCGGGCTCTGGGGCAAACCGACCAACATTAATAATGTGGAGACCTGGGGGAATGTATCGGCTATCTTGCAGAAGGGTGCTGAGTGGTATGCCGGCTACGGCTCAGAGAAGAGCAAGGGCACCAAGACCTTTGCCCTGGCGGGCAAGATAGTACGCACCGGACTCATTGAGGTGCCCATGGGCATCCCCCTGCAGGAGATTATCTATGGCATCGGCGGCGGCATCCCCGATGGCAAGCGTTTTAAAGCTGTCCAGACCGGAGGTCCCTCCGGCGGCTGCCTGCCGGCGAGCCTGCTGAACCTGCCCGTTGACTACGAGTCGCTGACTCAGGCTGGTTCCATTATGGGCTCGGGGGGCATGGTGGTCATGGATGAGGATACCTGTATGGTTGATATCGCCCGTTACTTCCTCTCTTTTACCCAGTCTGAGTCCTGCGGCAAGTGCGTTCCCTGCCGTATGGGGACAAAGCAGATGCTGGGTGTCCTTGAGGATATAACCAACGGCAGGGGCAAGATGGAGGATATTGACCTGCTGCTGAGCCTGGGTAAGCAGATTAACGCTGGTTCGCTCTGTGGTCTGGGGCAGACGGCGCCTAACCCGGCCCTTACCACTATCCGCTATTTCCGTGACGAATATGAGGAACATATCAAGAAACAACACTGCCGGGCGGCGGTGTGCCAGGGGTTGGTCAGTGCCCCCTGCAGCCATATCTGTCCGGCTGGTATTGACGTGCCCCGCTATATCCGTCTTATTGCCCAGGGTAAGCCTGCTGAGGCAGTAGCCGTAATCAGGGAGAAGATTCCCTTCCCCTCGGTCTGCGGCTATGTTTGTATCCATCCCTGCGAGGCTAAGTGCCGGCGCGCTCTGCTCGATGAGGCTATCGGCATTCGGGTGCTCAAAAGGTTTGCCGCCGAGCATGATAACGGGCTGTGGAAGATGAACTCCAAGGTTGCCCCGGCTAGCGGCAAGCGTGTAGCTATTATTGGCTCCGGCCCGGCGGGGCTTACCGCCGCTTACTATCTGGCTAAGCTGGGGCATGCGGTGACTGTCTTTGAAGCCTTGCCCGAGGCGGGGGGCATGATGCGGGTCGGCATTCCTGACTACAGGCTGCCCAAGGAGGTACTTAAGTCTGAAATCAAGGGGATAGAGAGCATCGGAGTTGACATAAAGACAAATTCAGCCGTTGACTCGCTAGATGAGCTGTTCCAAGAGGGCTATAACGCCGTCTTCCTGGCTACCGGGGCCCATCAGGGCATTAAAATAGGCGTCAGGGGGGAAGATAGCCCCGGGGTGATGGAGTGTGTAGACTTTTTGCGAGATGTAAGCCTGGGCAGGGGGGTGGAGGTGGGGGAGAGGGTGGCGGTTATTGGTGGCGGTAATGCGGCTATTGATTCGGCGCGAACCGCCCTTCGCCTTGGCGCCAGGGAGGTAACCATCGTCTACCGCCGTACTCAAGCCGAGATGCCCGCCAGCGCTGAGGAGATTGAGGGGGCTATTGACGAGGGGGTGAAGATTCACTTCCTGGCGGCGCCATCTAGGATAACTAGCAAGGATGGCAGGCTGCAGTTAAGGTGTCTTGAGATGAGATTGGGTGAGGTAGACGCCAGCGGTCGGCCCCGACCTGAGCCGATTGAAGGCAGCGAATTTACCATTGAATTAGATACGATTATTGCCGCTGTCGGCCAGCGCCCGGAGATTCCCGGCGAGTTTAAGCTCCCCTTAAGCCAGGGGAATACCATCCAGGTTGACCCTGATACCCTGGCTACCAGCCGGGAGGGCGTTTTCGCCGGCGGCGATTTAATAAGCGGGCCGGCTTCAGTAATCGCTGCCATTGCCAGCGGGCGGCAGGTAGCAAGCTCTATAGATAAATATCTGGGGGGCAGTGGTGAGATTGAGGAGATACTGGTGCCCCCGGAGGGTGAGGTGACACCACTTGGGGAAGCCGAAGAGGAGCCGCGAGTTGAGGTGCCTGCCCTCCCTGTTGGCGAAAGGCTCAAGGGCTTTAGCCAGGTAGAGCTGGGCTTAGATGAGAAGACGGCGGTTAAAGAGGCAAATCGGTGCCTGAGGTGCGACCTTGAAGAGCGGGAGTAGTTTTAGAGGAGGTAATCTTGGCGGGAATCAGGCTAACCATTGATGGTCAGGAGGTCAAGGCCAGGGCTGGGATGACCGTGCTTGAGGCTGCCCAGTCGGCTGAAATCTATATCCCCACCCTTTGCGCTGACTCTGACCTGAAGCCATACGGGGGCTGCCGCCTTTGCGTTGTTGAAATTGAGAAGATGCGCGGTCTGCCCACTGCCTGTACCACCCCGGCCACCGATGGCATGGTGGTGCATACCAATACGCCAGCGGTAGATGAGGTGCGCCGTACTACCATCGGCTTGCTCCTGGCCGACCATCCCAGTGAGTGCCTGATTTGCGATAGAAGAAAGCGGTGCGGGCCCTTCGATATCTGCCTGCGTAATGTGGCCGTAACTGAGCGCTGCGTAACCTGCCCCAAGAATGAACACTGCCAGTTGCAGGAGGTCGTTGACTACCTGGGCATTACCGAGCTGCCCTTCCGCCGGACGGTAAAGTCACTGCCGGTTGATAACAGCAACCCCTTCTTTTACCGCGACCTGAATAAGTGCATCCTTTGCGCCAAGTGCGTGCGGGTATGTGATGAGGTCCTGGGGGTGGGGGCTATAGATATAATCAACCGCGGCTATGTAAGCAAGGTGGCTACCTTTGGCGATAGGCCGATACTGGAGTCAAATTGCGTCTCCTGCGGTGAGTGCGTTGCTCATTGCCCGGTGGCGGCTCTCATGCCCAAAGAGGATAAGCTCCCCACCGAGGAAGTAGCCACTACCTGTGTCTATTGTGGGGTGGGCTGCGGGCTGTATCTGGGCACCAGCCACGGGCAGATATTGAGCGTTCGGGGCAGAAAAGAGGGCACGGTTAATAACGGATTTCTCTGTGTCAAGGGCCGGTTTGGCTTTGGCTTCGTTAATCACCAGGAGAGGCTGAAATCCCCCCTTATCAAGAAGGACGGGAAATTTGTTGAGGCGAGCTGGGATGAAGCTCTGGAGCTTGTCGCCAGTAAGCTTAAGGGCTATAAACCAGATGAGCTGGCGGTAATCTCCTCGGCTAAGTGCACCAATGAGGAAAACTATATTGTCCAAAAGTTTGCCCGCGCTGTCTTGAGGACCAACAGCGTTGACCACTGCGCCCGCCTTTGTCACGCCCCCAGTGTCACCGGGCTAGTGCAGAGCTTCGGCAGCGGGGCGATGACCAACTCCATCAATGAGTTCAGGGACTCGGGCTGCATCTTGGCCATTGGTACCAACACCACCGAAGCCCACCCCATAATCGCCCTGGAGATAAAGCGGGCGGTGGACAAGGGGGCCAAGCTGATTATCGCTAACCCCCGCGAGATTG
>CAZQXA010000036.1:0-10613 GCA_964597155.1 uncultured Dehalococcoidales bacterium | reverse complement strand
CGTAGCCGAGGACGACCATGCCCAGGCTGTCTCCCACCAGAATCAGCGGTATTCCCACCTCATCAACAATCTTGGCTGTGGAGTAATCATAGGCGGTGAGCATGACGATTTTCTCGCCCTTCTGCTTCATCTCTTTTATCTGGGTTACGGTGGTGCGCATTTATTTCTCCCAGAGGGGTATAGCTTCGGCAACGTTTTTGGTCTTGGTGATGGCGTTCTTGCTATCAACATAGACCAGCCTGGGGGCACAATTACGGGCTTCTTCCTCCTCAAGCTGACAGTAAGAGAGGATGATAACGATATCGCCAACGGCGGCCAGTCTGGCGGCTGCCCCCCGGATGCTGATTACCCCGCTATTGGCTTCGGCTTCAATGGCATAGGTCTCAAAACGGGCGCCATTGCTGACATTTAAGACCTGAACCTGCTCGTAAGGGAGGATGTCGGCCGCTTCCATAAGCCTTTTGTCGATGGCGATGCTGCCTTCGTAGTCCAGGTTGACCTCGGTGACCCGGGCCCGGTGGATTTTGCTTTTGAGCATTATTCGCATCTCTAGCCTCCAATAAATTTATTCAAGCCGGTTGTCCCAGTATCGTCTCCAGTTCCCGCGCCTGTTCCTGATTTATTCTTCCCTTAGCCAGGGCGATGGGTATGGTCTGCCGGCCAAGCTCGCGGTAGGCGGTGAGCAGGTGGGGGGCGGTAGATTTTAGGGCAGCGAGGTGTTTATTAATCGTCCCCGCATCTCCGCGGGCGATTGGTCCGGTGAGGCAGTTGGGGATACCAACAGTCTCAATATTGTGGAGTGTGCCCCGTATTAGGGGCAATAGTGCCTGAGTAGCTTGCTGGGGTGGTATGTTAAAGCTCTGCCAGAGGTCGCTAGCCAGCTTGACCAGGGTTACCATATAGTTGCAGGCGATGACGGCTGAGGCGTGATAGAGAACCTTGTCACTTGCCTTGAGCACTACCCAGTGACCATCAAGGGCGGTAGCCATCTCCTTGAGGGTTTTTAGGAGAGGTTCCTCGGCTTCCAGGGCAAAGGTTGAACCGGGCATGTTCTCTATGGCTTGCTGGACGCTGGCGAAGGTCTGCAGGGGGTGAAAAGCGCCCACCATAGCCCCCAGCTCCCTGGCGGATTTAAGGATAGCCACCGAATCAGCCCCGCTGCAGTGGACCACGCTCTGTCCGGGGCACCACTTAACTTGGGAGGCTACCGGGGCGATGGCATCGTCGGGGGTGGTGATAAAGATAAGCTCGGCATTATCAGCCACAGCTTGATTATTATCGAAAGCACGGCAGCCAGCCACTGCCTGCGCCAGCTTGCGGGCTGAAGCCCGGCTGCGGCTGGAGGCGGCAACTACGGGATAGCCCTCACCCGCCAGCCTCACCGCCAGGGCAGTGCCTACCGTTCCGGCTCCGATGAATCCTAATTTGAGCATTTTTTTAGCCTCAGCCCGATTAGAATTAAAAATGCCTTCTCCGATACACTTAAGAGAAGGCATCAAAATAAAAGCCCTGTTTCTGCCGTCTCGGTCGTATCCGATCCAAGCGACTCCAGATTGTTAAAAACCCTTGGGTTTCCGAAAGCTTACCGCCCTCTGGGTCGATAGCTAGTCTTAGTATATGGGGTTAATACCTTTTTGTCAATAGTCGATGGGTACTAGCCTCTCCTCCTCAGCAGTATCACCAGGGCAATAATGCCCCCGATTAAGACCATGCCTCCCGCCCCGGCGGTTACAAAGAGCAGGAGATAGTCGGTTCGCCAGCTGGCGGTGACCGTTTGGGGACCATTCATATAGATAAAGGCCGTTGGTGTGGTGGTACTAAAATCACCACTCCATGAGCTGAAGACCTGCCGGATTATTCCTCCTTGAGGGGATGTCACCGAAATTGTGGCCGTTGAGCCTGCCTCATACCATCCTTCTCCCTGGGGATTACCGTAGGCTGATAGGACGGTCAGGTAGTAGAGGGTTTGGTAGTTTGCCGTGTAGACTCCTCCTCCCAAGATTTCTCTGGAGGCTTGCGTGTTGCCATCACTCCAGGAGTTAAACACACATTCTGAGCCACTTCCGCCTGAGGCTGGTGGCAGTGCCTCTAGGTAATGGCTTGAACCCGGAGCCCAGATAAAGGATGCCGGCAGCTCTTCGGGTGAGTATGTCTGGCCGGCGATGTTTAGAATACTGATGTCCTGGGCCATATCAGGCTCCACATTGGCAACGACTTTGATAAGCAAGCTGAGTTCCCCGCCGTAATTGTCGCTCATTTCCGGGTGCTGTGCTTGTTCATAGTCGGTAGTTTTGGGTTGGGCGTAATTGAAAATCTCCTCTACAGAAAGCTCGTAGTTATCATTGGCATCGGCATCTTCAAAGCTATTGAGGGCTTCTATGATATAGTAGCAAAAAACACCGTGCCTGAGGATATCGTCGTCGTAGGCACTCTCGGTCGAGGAGCAGGCGGTCAGGACTAGCCGCCCGTTAGCGGATAATCCCCCAAGGAAACTGCCGCTTTCGCAGGAATCGAGGATAACGATAATTTTGGCTGAGTCCAGGACGTTTAGCCAGCCATTCAATTCCGAGGCAAATATGTCGTTATCATAAGAGTCGATGAGGGAATCGTAGGGACATATAAATTCCCAACCCCCATGCCCGGAAAAGAAAAAGAGCACGATATCGTCCTCATCTTCCAGAGGAGCCAGCCAGTCGGTTACCGCATCCCCAATGTTCCGTTTGGTGGCACTGGAATTGGCCAGTAGTCTAATGTGGTCTTCACCCCAGGCCGGGCTCAATTCGTTGGCAAGCTCCTGGGCATCGTCGTCACAGAAATCCAGGTCGGAAATTTCTCTATAGCTGGAGACGCCCACCATAACCGCCCAGCATTCCACCTCGTCTCCCTGGGCATATGTTGGCGTGGACAGTTGAATTGCGGTTAGTAAAAAGGCCACCGCCAGCATGCCGCCGAGGAGGGCAGGTAAAAATCGGTTAAATATTCTCTTCATCGTAATTACCTCTAGTTCCTTAAACTATTTACCGCCGCCGGGTCTGACCAGGGGGATGCCGGCAGCACACAGGGGGCAGTCCGGCGGTGAGTAGGTTATGGTTTCTGCCCGGTGGCAGCTGAAGAGGGGAACGCCGAAGTCCATCTTTTGCTCGGAGCGGTCAACCAGTACCCCGATGCCGATGATTATGCCCCCCTGGCTTTTGGCCGCCGCCATAACCTGGCGTATGGAGCCGCCGGTGGTAAGAACATCGTCCACGATGAGGACTCGCTCACCGGAGGCAATAGCAAAGCCCCGCTTAAAAGCCCGCTCTTTTTCCCCTTCTTTTTCGGCGAAGATGCCCCTTACTCCTAGCTGTCTGGCGACTTCAAAGGCGACGATTATGCCGCCGGTGGTTGGCCCGGCCACCACCTGGATTGCTTGCTTGCGGAAGCGATCGGCAATCAGGCGGCAGAGCTGCTGGGTGTAGTGGGGGAATTGTAAAACCTTGAACTTCTCCCAGTAGACCGGGGAGTGCAGCCCGGAGGTGAGCAAGAAGTGCCCTTTGAGTATAGCCCCCGATTTTTCAAAGATTTCCTCTATATTTTCGGTCATACTCTCTTAAAATCTACCTCTTTAAGTTAAGGCGTTATTCATCGCTAGGGCTTTCCAGTTGGTCGGCTAAGGGGTAGTGGTCAATCACCTCCCAGGCGCTTAGTGGCCAGAAGGTTAGCCAGGCTTTGCCGACTATATTGTCCTCGGGAACTGTCCAGCCCCTATGGGAATCATTGGCGTTATTGCGGTTATCGCCGAGAACGAAGTATTCACCCTCGGGGACTGTTGTCAGGGGGTAGGTGTAGGCGGGGGGCTCCATGATATAATCGGTTTCATCCAATGGGAAGCCATTAACATAGACCACTCCCTCCCTCACCTCAACCGTATCACCGGGTAGGGCAATGACGCGTTTGATATAGACGAGTTCAGGGTTAAAGGGCGGGTGTAGTATAATCACATCGCCCCTTTCCGGCTCTCCGAACCAGTAGGCCGCTTTATTGACCAGTATCCGTTCTCCTTCGTAAAAGTTAGGCTCCATGCAGGTCTCGTAGACAACGAAGCTCTGCAGGGTGAGGTGTAGTATGAGGAAGAGCACTGCTGCCAGTGCTAGCGTTATCAGGACGTCGCGGATAATCCTTTTCACTTAATGCTTATTCTCTTTCTAGGACTTTTATTATTATACCCTATCTGGAGGTTTCCTTTCTAGAGGGAAATAGCATTGCCCCACCCCTCCCCTTAGGTTTTTCTTCCCACCCGCCCAAAAGAGGCTCTGCCTCTCTTTCACTCTTTTATTCTTCCCCCTCCCCCCAATGTTTTGCTTTCCCACACCGCCCGCCCATTTAGGCTCAAGTTTTTAAAATACCCCCGCCCCCGTTGTCTTTTTTCCCAAGCCCGCCCGCCCTATAGGGGCTTTCACCCACCAGCCTTGGTGGGTGGGTTGGGTGGGAAAGGGGGATACCACCCTGATGGGGGGAGGGGAAAGAAAGTCTTAAAGGCACTAGCCTTCGAGGGAGGGTTTGGGTGGGAAGTAAGACCTCGATAGGGGAAGGGGGAGGTTGATAAATTTCTTCTAGAGTTGCACTTTTTTGAAAGTAGGTGCTAGAATGGCGATGCCATGGAATATATGGAGCAGGCACTTTCCCTGGCTAAACTGGCTCTGGGGCAGGCCAGTCCCAACCCGGCAGTGGGGGCGGTGGTGGTTAAGGAAGGCGTGGTTGTGGGGCAGGGCTATACCCAGCCGCCAGGCTCCCATCATGCCGAGGTGATAGCCCTAAAGCAGGCGGGTGAGCAGGCTAGGGGCAGTGTGATGTATGTTACCCTGGAGCCTTGCTGCCATCAGGGGCGGACGCCGCCCTGTACCCGAGCCATCATCTCTGCCGGCATCAGCCAGGTCCATATGGCTATGCTTGACCCCAACCCCATAGTCTCGGGGAGGGGCAGGGATGAGCTTGGGAAAGCGGGCATCAAGACATACCTTGGCGAGCATGAAAATGAGGCTAAAGAGATTAACGAGGCTTATACCAAGTTCATTACCACTGGCATCCCCTTTGTCACCGCCAAGTTTGCTGTGAGCCTGGACGGCAAGATTGCCACCAGGAAGGGTGATTCCCGCTGGATTAGCGCCCGGGAGGCGAGGAAGTATGCCCATTGTCTGCGCTATACCACCGATGCTATTATGGCCGGGGTGAATACCATGCTGGCTGATGACCCTCATCTTACCACCAGGTGCTCCGGTGGGAGGGGGGGCACCGCCCGGAAGCAACCGCTGAGGGTGATTGTGGATAGCGAAGGGCGCACGCCGCTAACGGCCCGGGTATTTAGAGAGCCGGGGAAGACACTACTGGCGCTGGGCAGGAGGGCTACGCCCGTGGAGAAAGAGGCTTTTGCTAGAGCGGGGGCTGAAATCCTGGAACTGCCTGCCGCCGGGGGCTTGGTGGACCTGGAGAAGCTCTTAAAGGCATTGGGAAAACGGGAAATCACCAGCGTCTTGGTTGAAGGCGGGGGCATTCTGCTCGGTTCGTTATTTGACCAGGGGCTGGTGGATAAGGTTATCGCCTTTACCGCTCCCATTATCATTGGTGGGGCGGAGGCAAAGACGGCAGTCGCCGGCAGGGGAGTGGACAGGGTGGCCGACTCATTCAGGTTGGAGCAGTTAAGAGTGGAAAAGCTGGGCGATGATTTGATGGTCAGCGGCTATGTTGCCGCCAGAAGGGGGTGAAGGTGTTTACCGGTATTGTCGAAGAGGTAGGCAGAGTTAGGGCAACGCCAGCCGGCAGTCTGGTTATCGCCGCTGGGGGTGTCCTTGAGGGGATAGAGCGCGGCGCCAGTATGGCGGTTAATGGGGTATGCCTGACGGTGACCGATTTTGAGCGGAAATCATTTTCCGTTGATGTGATGCCGGAGACGTTAAAGAGGACTAACCTCGGGCTACTAAAAGCCGGGGATGGGGTTAACTTGGAGCGGCCGCTGCCTCTGGGCGGGCGCCTGGGCGGGCATCTGGTGCAGGGGCATGTCGATGATACCGGAAGGATAACCTCTCTCAGGCGGGTTGGCGGGGCAATGACGATTAGGTTTGATGCCCCGCACCGGCTGATGTCCTATATAGTGGAGAAGGGCTTTATCGCCGTTGACGGGGTCAGCTTAACCATAGTCTCCCAGAATACCAGCTCATTTGGGGTCTCGGTGGTTGATTTTACGGCTAAAAACACCACCCTGGGCGGCAGGCGAGTGGGCGACCTGGTTAACCTGGAGGTGGACATTATTGCCAAGTATGTGGAACAATTGAGCCGGGCTAGTCGCCCGGAGATAACCTTTGATTTCCTGGAGGAGCACGGGTTTCTGGTAGGTTAGGAGAATAGACATGGGCTTATCGAGCATCCCACAGGCTATTGAGGATATAAAAGCGGGCAAGTTTATTATCATCGTTGATGATGAGGATAGAGAAAACGAAGGCGACCTGGCACTGGCCGCGGAGAAGATTACCCCCCAGGCGGTGAACTTCATGGCCAAGCACGGCCGGGGTCTTATCTGCCTGCCGGTTATCGGCAAGCGGCTGGATGAACTGGGGATTCCCCAGATGGTGGGGCAAAACACGTCCAAGTTTTCTACCGCCTTTGCCGTCTCGGTTGATGCCAAACACGGTACCACCACCGGTATCTCGGCGGCAGACAGGGCACATACCATCAAGGCCGTGGTCGACCCCGCCACCAAACCTGATGAGCTGGTCCGGCCGGGGCATATCTTCCCCCTGCGGGCGAGGGAGGGGGGCGTCCTGGTGCGAGCCGGGCAGACCGAGGCTATAGTTGATTTAGCCAGACTAGCCGGGCTTTATCCCGCCGGCGTTATCTGCGAGATTATGAATGAGGACGGCTCTATGGCGCGGCTGCCTGAGCTTGAGGTGATTTCGGATGAGTTTGGCATCAAGATAGTCTCGGTAGCCGACCTTATTGCCTATCGCCGCCGTCACGAAAAGCTGGTGCACCGGGTGGCTGAGGCTAGGCTGCCAACAAGATACGGCGAGTTTACCGCTGTCGCCTATAAGAGTGATATTGACCCCGATGAGCACCTGGCGCTGGTGATGGGGGATATAGCCACCGAGGAGCCGGTTTTGGTCCGGGTCCACAGTGAGTGCCTTACCGGCGATGTCTTTGGCAGTATGCGCTGTGATTGCGGTGACCAGATTGCCCTGGCGATGCAGAGCATCGCCAGCGAAGGGCGGGGCGTTTTCCTCTATATGAGGCAGGAGGGGCGGGGCATTGGCTTCCACAACAAGATTCGTGCCTATGCCCTTCAGGACAAGGGGCTGGATACGGTGGAGGCTAATCTTTCTCTGGGTTTCCCTTCCGACCTGCGGGACTATGGCATTGGCGCCCAAATCCTGGCTGATTTGGGCTTGCACCAGATTCGGCTGCTGACCAACAACCCCAAAAAGGTTATCGGTCTGGAGGGCTATGGGCTGAAGGTGGTGGAGACAATACCTATTATCGTCACTCCTAACCCCTATAATCGTGATTACCTTAAGACAAAGCAGAAAAAGCTGGGTCACCGCTTGGAAATACCGGATGTTTCCGATAATTAGATAAAATAGAATAAGGAGGAAGTAATGAGCAAGCCTATTGAAGGTATGCTGTTGGGGAAGGGGCTGAAGTTTGGGCTGGTTACCTCCCGTTTCAACGAGTTTATTACCAAGAAACTGCTGGAAGGGGCTGAGGACGCCCTGCTTCGCCACGGCGTCAACCAGGGGGATATAGAGGTTGCCTGGGTGCCTGGTGCCTTTGAAATCCCTCTTGTCGCCAAGAAATTGGCCAAGACCGGGCGCTACGACGCTATTATCTGCCTGGGGGCGGTGATTCGGGGGGGGACGCCTCACTTTGAGTATATCGCCGCCGAGGTGACCAAGGGTATTGCCGCTGTGGGCCTGGAGAGCGGGCTACCGGTTATATACGGCATAGTCACTGCCGATACCCTGGAGCAGGCTATTGAGCGCTCGGGAACTAAGGAGGGTAACCAGGGCTTTAAGGCGGCGACAAGCGCCATTGAAATGGCTAATCTGATTAAAAGTATCGTCTAGTTATCAGGGACAGGGTTTTAATTAAAAAGGGGCGGCAATAGTCAGCTTTAGCGGTTCCGTTAGCAGCGGTTCAATCTGCGACTCAATCTCCAGACGCTTAGGGTCGCCTTCCCACGATTTCCAGTCAAGTTCGCTCAGCCAGGTGCTGAGGGCGAAGATAGTCGACCTATCATTCTGGCTCTGTAGCAACTCGCCGGAAATATATCCCGGCTGCGAGATTAGCTCCATTCGCATTTTATTTAATAGCTCAATCATGTCTCCTTCTTTGCCCTTTTTCACATGACGCTCTATGAGAACCTTTAATGTCATTTCTCTATAATCCTATAATAACTAGCGGCAAATTGGCTTTTAGTCGGTCACCTTGTAGACTATATCTCCCCTTCTTACCCGCTCGGTGACCTTGATACCCACCGAATCTCCCGCCTTGGCTGAGGTAACGTCCGCATTGTTAATCTGCATTGAGCCAACCTCCAGCTCCACATCGGTGGTATGGCCTTTGATATGGATTTTGTCGCCCATTTTCAGGCTGCCGCTTAGCTCAATGCCGGCAACTACGGGATGGGCGAAGAAATCGCTTATCTTGCCGATTTCCTTCTCAGGCATGGTGCCACCTCCATTGTCTTGTTGCCTCTAGTATATGCCTCAAATTCCAATAAATCAATATTATTTTAAAGGTTTTTTACCAAACCTTGCCGCTTTCTCCTCCCACCCTCCATTTTAGTCTTACTTCCCACCCAACCCACCTACCAAGGTTGCTGGATGAAGCCCTTATAGGGTGGGTGGGTTGGGAAGAAAAACCTGAATTTAAAGCGGAGGGGTAGGGGAAGAATAAAAGAGTGAAAGAGAGCAGAGCCTTTTTGGGTGGGTGGGTTGGGAAAAAGAAGTTAGGTTAAAAATGGGGTCGGGGTGGGGTAATCTTAAAAATATTAAAGCTTTGACATAATGCCGTCAGAAGCCATATAATGAGGCTAGTTAAAATTTCCCTAGAGGTGTGTCCTTGGCGGAGAGAGCGAAGAGAACTAAACCCACGGCGGCAGGAACAGAACGGGCGCCGGACATAGAACGCTTTAAGCAACGCCTTGATATGTTAGATAACCGCCTGGATAACATTGACTCAATGGTTACCGCGGTTGCTGAGCGGATGATGCAGCAGCCCCTTGTCTTGAATATTACCTGCCCCCACTGCGGCCGGAATATAGAGATTGCCGTGATAGGTAGTGAGAAGCCGACCCGGTGACACCGCTTGAGCAAACAACCCCAATAGAAGTTGACAAGATAACGGCAGGGCAGTTATTATTGTTATTTTGGAAAGATAAGAGAATCAAGGAGGAGATGAATTGGAGATAGTCACTGCCATTAACCGCGCCAAGTACGATGTCTTCCGGTGGCGCCATGAACTTAGCCTGCCCGGGAAATTGGTCCTGGCATTGGGTATGGCCGCTTTTATTGGTCTTATGGCCCAGGTGAGGATTCCCCTCCCCTGGAGCCCGGTGCCAATAACCGGCCAGACCTTTGCCGTGCTGCTTGTCGGCGTGCTTATGGGCCAGTGGTGGGGAGGCGCCAGCCTCGCCATTTATGCCGGGCTAGGCGCGGCGGGAGTCCCCTGGTTTCAAGGCTGGAATGGCGGCGCGGCTTACCTTGCCGGGCCAACCGGAGGCTATATCATTGGTTTTATCCTGGCCGCCCTCTTTCTTGGTTACTTCACCGATAAGTATATTCGCTCCCGGAGCTTCTTTAGCATGCTCGCCCTTATGCTCTTTGCCAACTTCGTTCTCATTTATGTTCCGGGGCTTCTTCAGCTGGGGCTATGGCTCAACTTCGCCCAGGGAGAGCCAGCCACCTTCACCGCTCTCCTGAGCATGGGGGCTTTGCCCTTCATTGCCGGTGATGTTACCAAAGCCATTGTGGCTGCAGCCATCGCTCGCGGTGTAACCCCCAAGCATGCCTATAACGGGGAGGTAGATAAAGGCAAGTGGGCGAGTTGGCGTCTTCCCTGATGGTAGGCTAGAGTTCCTTCCGGGGCGGGCGGTTAGCTCAGTTGGTTAGAGCGCTGCGTTGACATCGCAGAGGTCACTGGTTCAAGTCCGGTACCGCCCACCATGGGTAATGCTATTACCATTAGTTAGCTTCAAGTTTTCATTCCTTCGTCACCAATTAACGATTTTCAGCTTCAGGGGTTGGTAACTGAATTGCCTTGTCCTGTATGGTATATCTACCTATCTCGTATATAGAGTCCTTTAATGGCAAACTGAGAGATGAGCTGCTGGCTCGTGAAATCTTTACCACGCTTGAAGAAGCAAAAGTATTGATTGAGCAGTGGCGGAAGGAATATAATCAAGTACGACCAATAGCGCCCTTAGGGTATCGGCCATCGGCACCAGAGGCTGTTTTCACTGCGGCTACTACTTAACAAGTGGTATCACTATTGGGGGCAGGTCATAATGAAGTTACTATTTCCTGAAGGGGGCTTGAATTATGGAATTTTTTGACCTTATGAGTATCTCACACCGCTATATGGAG
>CAZQXA010000035.1:0-10645 GCA_964597155.1 uncultured Dehalococcoidales bacterium | reverse complement strand
ATTCGCTGGCCAGTATGCGCCAGACCAGCGGCTCCCGTGCCATCTCCAGGCTGAATAGGGCCACGCAAGCCCCCTGCTCCACGGCGGCATTCCGGGCCAGGCTCAAGGAGAGACTGGTCTTGCCCATGCTTGGCCTGCCGCCGACAATAATCAGTTCGGCGCGCTGGAATCCGCCCAGGGATTCATCCAGACCGGTAAAGCCGGAGAGCACATAGGGGAGAGGCCCCCTGGGGGCGCCTGCTGCCTCCGGGGTAGTGGTCTCAAAATAGGTATCCAGCACCTGGCGGATATGGGTGAGGTCTCGCTGGCTTTGCCCGTGACGCAGGCGGAAAAGAATGTTTTCCGCTTTGTTGAGGCTGTCATCAACACTGGGTCCAGCCTGGTAGCCGATGCCGGCAATCTGGTCGGCGGCGGAGATCAGATGGCGCATTACCGATAAGCGGTAGACAATTTGGGCGTAGTCTTCAATATCAAGGGAGGTGGGGCATATGGCTATGAGGTGACTTAGGTAAGCGGCGCCGCCGCATTCGGCCAGTTTTCCCTGCCGGTCCAGCTCCTGAGCAACCGTTATCTGGTTTATGTTTTCATTTTCCGAGCGCTGATAAAGCGCCAGGCAGGCCCCGTAAATCAGCGCGTTTCTTTCGCTATAAAAGTCTGACGACTCTAATAAGGCGGCAATCTTGTATATTGCCGTCCCGTCTATCAGCAGGGAGCCGATGACCGCATCCTCGGCATCATTATCATGGGGCGGTAATTTCTCGCCATTCATGCTAGCCCTTCTTCTCTTTCTTGGTCATTTTCTTGGTTGTCTTCTTGGCGGTTTTCTTCTCTGCCTTCTTGGCGGGCTTCTTGGCCGCCTTCTTCTCTTTCTTGGGCGCTTTCTTTTCCGCCTTGGGCGCTTTCTTGGCCGGCTTCTCCTCTTTGGCCGGTTTTTCTGCCTTCTCGGCCGCTTTCTTTTCTTTCCTTTGAGGCTTCTCTGCTTCCTTGGGGGCTTCCTCTTCGGTCACGGTAACCCTTATTTTGGGCATAATATCCTTAGTCAGTCTGATAGAGATTTCATAGCTGCCGAGTTGGCGGATAGGGGCGTCCAGTTCTATCTTTCTTTTGTCAATAACCAGACCGGCGGCGCTCTCAAGCTCGGCGGCAATATCGGCGCTGGTGATTGAGCCATAAATCCTCTCTTTGGCTCCAGCCCGGGCTTTGAGGCTGACCTCCTTCCCCTCCAGCTTTTTGGCCAGCTCGGCAAGTTCGGTATCTATCTTGACCTTGGTTTCGTCTCTTCTGGTTATTACCTGGCTCATCCCCTGGGCATTGGCTAGGGCGGCCAGTTTTTTGGGGATGAGGAAATTCCGGCCGTAGCCGGCGGCTACTTCTTTTACCTCACCGGCTCTAGCCACATTGGGCACATCCTGCAGAAAAACTACTTTCATCTTTCCCCTTTAAGTCTAATTATACTTCACTTGTTGGCGAAGTGGAAGATTTTAAAGTATAAAATTTTTGATTATAAACAACCTTACGTCCACAACCGGCTCCAGTTTATAGGATAGCGTCCAGACTCTTTTTTAGCTCGGCTTTGGGTTTAAAGCCCACTATGTTGGAGATAGGCTCGCCATTTTTAAAGATAATGAGGTTGGGGATAGCCATTATACCGTATTTGGCGGCGGTCTGGACATTCTGGTCAACATCAATCTTGGCAAAGGTTATCTTATCAGCGTACTCGGAAGCCAGCTCTTCCAGCACCGGAGCCGCCATAAGGCAGGGCCGGCACCAGGGTGCCCAGAAGTCCACCAGCACCGGCGTCTTTGACTTTAGCACCTTTTGTTCAAAGCTGGCGTCATCTACTTCAATCGGTTGGCTCATATTCCTCCTCCTTAATTATTTGGCAGATGTTTCGTTCTACTGTCTGTTTGGCAAGCCCAATAGCATTTTTTATCGCCTTGGCTTGACTGCGGCCATGGGCGGCGATGATATTTCCGTTTACCCCCAATAGACAGGCGCCGCCGTATTCTCTATAGTCTGCCTTCTTGGCCCAGGAAGTCAGTCCGATCTCTTGGAGAAGGGCTCTTCCTCGAAGGTGAGAGGCAGTGGCCACGATATAGCCTATCTGCCGCGCCGCTCCCAGGAAAGTGTCACCGACGCCTTCAATAGTCTTGAGCACGATGTTGCCGGTGAAGCCATCGGTAACGATGACATCGGCGGTTGATCTGGCTATGTCCTGCCCTTCCATGTTGCCCAGAAAGTTCAACTTGGTCTTCTTTAGCAGGCTATAGCTTTCTTTAGCCAGGCGATTGCCCTTGGTCTCCTCTTCGCCGTTACTGAGCAGGCGAATGCGAGGTGCTGGTATGTCCAGCAGGTTTTTAACGTAGATAGAGCCTAGCTGGGCAAATTGGACCAGGTAGTTTGGTCGGCACTCAGCGTTGGCGCCGGAGTCAATGAGCAGGATGGGGGTGGCTGGGGTGATATCAATGAAGCTGCCCAGGGCGGGGCGCTCGATGCCTTTTATCTTCCCCAGGATGAGGAGGCTGGCAACGACTACGGCGCCGGTGTTGCCCGCGGAGACAAAGGCTGAGGCGACACCATCCCTGACCAGATTGGTGCCGACCACTATTGAGGAGTCTGGCTTGCCCTTGACTGCCTTAATCGGGGACTCAGTGGCGGCGATAACCTCTTGGGCTTCAATAATCTGGAGGTTTAGCTTTTTCATTTGGTGCCCGGCCAGCACATGGAGTACGGCTTTATTGCCCACCAGGGCAATATCAACCGCGTATTCCTGGGCGGCTTTGATAGCTCCTTTTACTATTTCCCGCGGGGCATTCTCCCCGCCGGCAGCATCAATAGCAATCAACATCTCTTTATCTCGCTTACCCCAAACCCCTTGAACTGGCTTCCATTCTGGCTACCAGCCATCTCTTCCTGCACCAGCAAGGCAGCGCCTATTGCCCCCATCACCTCATGGTGGGGTGGGACAATCACCTCGGTGCCAAGCTCTTCCTTGAGTGCCTTGACTATACCCTGGTTAAAGGCAACACCGCCCTGGAATATTGTCGGGGGTTGAATATCCTTGCCCAGGCTGACATTATAAAGGTAATTGCGCACCAGTGCCTGGCACAGGCCGTAGATAATGTCCTCGGTTCGGTAGCCGCTCTGTTGTTTGTGTATCATGTCTGATTCGGCAAAGACGGTGCAGCCCCCGGCGATGGGCACCGGCGCGGTGCTGGACAGCGCCCGCTGGCTGAAGTGCTCGATGCTCATATTGAGGCGCTGCGCCTGGTGGTCAAGGAAGCTGCCGGTGCCGGCGGCACATACCGTGTTCATGCCGAAGTCGGTCACCATGCCCTCCCGGATAATGATAATCTTGCTATCCTGCCCCCCGATTTCAATGACGGTCTGTGCTTGGGGGAAGTAGTGCAGGGCACCTATGGCCTGGCTGGTAATCTCGTTTTTGACCAAGTCGGCGCCGACGATAACCCCCACCAGGTAGCGGCCGCTACCGGTGGTAGCCACGCCGCGGATATTTACCTCCGGGGGAAGTTGCTCTTTGATTTGGGCCAGCCCCTTTTGCGTCATCTCAATGGGCTTGCCCTGAGTCGGCAGGTAAAGGTGGGCGACCAGCTCATCACCCTTGTTGAGCACGGCAAACTTGGTGGTTACCGAGCCGACATCAATGCCCAGATAGGCTTCCATGAACTCTCCTTAGATGTTTTGTGTCAACCTCACCCCCTTTATCCCCCTCTCCATTCTTGGAGAGGGGGGGGAAGAGTCTTTAGAGAGGGGCGTTAGCCCCTCTCTTACTCTACCTCCCCCTTCCCTTATATAAGGGAAGGGGGCCAGGGGGATAGGTTCCTAAAAAATCTCTCCTTTAAATCAATATAATCTTAAGCCCAGGGGGCGTTGTTTGACAAGCGCTTTAGTCAACTTTTCTTGCCAAAATCACGTTTAACCCTGGTAACTTTTTCCGGACTGGCTAGCAGGTCGACAACCGTCATCGCCATAGCCTTGGCGCCGTCAAGCATCCCTTTGATACCGTCCTCGGAGGCCGCCGCCAGGGCAAATTCGGGAGAGTGCGAGGCTACCTCCGCCGGGGTTATGGCTACAGTAGGGTGAATACTGGGTACGACCTGGCTGATATTACCCATATCGGTGCTGCCCACCCCGCTGGAGACGGAGAGCGGCACCTTGCGCCCCAAGGACTGCATATTCTGCCGGAATAGTCTGGCCAGGGTCGGGTTATTGCGCATGGGCGCATAGCGCTCCTTGCCCCACTTGTATTCCAAGCGGGCGCCGGTGGCGGTGGCGGCGCCGACAAAGCAGTCCAGCACCTTTTCTTTTAGCTCATCCAGATAGGCGTCATCCTCGGCGCGCACCAGAAATCTCCCGGCACTGCGGGCGGGAACGACATTGGCTGCCTCCCCGCCCTCGGTGATAATGCCGTGGATGCGGGCTTTATCCTTAATGTGCTGCCTGAGTGAATTTATGGCGGCAAAGGAGAGGAGCATTGCCTCCAGGGCATTGATGCCGGTCTCCGGGTGGGTTGCGGCGTGAGCCGCTTTGCCCAGGAAGGTAACCTCCAGGTTGAGGCAGGCTAGAGCTGGGGTGGTGGCCGAATTATGCCCCCCGGGGTGCACTATCATGGCCACGTCTACCTTATCAAAGGCTCCCCGCTCGGCCATAATTATCTTGCCCCCGTATAGCTCCTCGGCCGGGGTGCCAAAAACCTGGACGCTGCCTCCACATTGGTCAATAGCTGGCTTGGAAGCCACGGCGGCACCAACGGCGCTGCCGGCTATCAGATTATGACCGCAGGCATGGCCCAGCCCGGGCAGGGCATCATATTCGGCCAGGATGGCAATAGCCGGCTTGCCCTCTCCATAGCTCCCCCGGAAAGCGGTGGCTAGCTGGCAGGTGCCCCTCTCTATGGAGAAGCCGTTTTCCTCTAGGTATTGGCTGAGCCAGCCAGCTGCCTTGACTTCCTGAAAACCTATCTCTGGGTTAGCGTGGATTTTCAGGCTCAGGTCGCGGAGTTGCTTTTGTTGAGCATCTACTTGGGCTGCGACTGATTCCTTTAGCTTTTTGATATCCAAGTTTTTGCCTTCCGACTTGTTCATTATAGCCTAGTGCCCGTGGAATTTCTAGGCGAATCTCTATGGTTTTGCCCGCATATTTTCGGTTGTCTTGCTTCCCACCCTCCCGCCCAATAGGGGTTAGCACCCCTTTAAGATTCCGCTTTTTAGGCTTTTTCCTCCACTCCTCCCCCTGCTTTAAATTGTCTTGCTTCCCACCATCCCGCCCTATAAAGGCTCTGCCTCCCTGAACTCCCCCAAAGTGAGGGAGTTCAAGAGGGGCACCAGCCCCTGTAGGGTGGGTCAGGGTGGGAAATAAATACGAGGGGAAAGAAAGAAGTTTGGTGGGGTGGTAGGAGACCCGCCTTTAACACCCCAGTACCAGGTATTGCATCCTGAAGCCAATTGTGGTATACTTGCTAGTGGTATCCTAAACTAGATAAAAGTTTCTTGTTAAGTGGGGCTGGGAACCCACTTTTTTAATTATGGAGGTCTAAAAGCTTAGGATGAAGAGCGAATTTGTGCTGGCGATAACTCAGCTCTCGGCGGAGAAGAACCTGCCCAAAGAGGTAGTCCTTGCCGCCGTGGAGACGGCGCTGGTATCGGCTTACCGGAAGGATAATTTTAGCCCTACCCAGAATATCGAGGTCAAGATTGACCCGGTTACGGGCCGAGTGAGGGTGTGGGCGGAGAAAACCGTGGTTGAGCAGCCAGCGGATACGCGCCGTGAAATATTACTTGCCGAGGCGAGCAAGATTAACCCCGACGCTCAGCTTGGTGGGGTGGTCATGGTGGAAGCCACCCCGCGCAATGCCGGGCGCATTGCCGCTCAAACGGCAAAGCAGGTCATTCTCCAGCGCCTCCATGAGGCGGAGCATAGCGCCATTTTTGAGGAATATTCGGATAAAGAAGGCGATGTTGTCACCGGCTTGGTGCAGCGCATCGAGCCCAGACAACTCTTTGTTGACCTGGGCAGAACCGAGGCAATACTGCCCGCTGCCGAGCAGGTGCGCACTGAGAGGTATCGTATTGGTCAGAGGCTTAAGGTTTATCTTCTGGAAGTGGTCCGGACCAGCCGGGGACCTCAGGTAGTAGTCTCCCGCTCTCACCCCGACCTGTTGCGCCGCCTTTTTGAGCTGGAGATTCCCGAGGTCCTTAAGGGCATTGTTGAGTTGAAGGCCATCGCCCGTGAGGCTGGCTATCGGAGTAAGATAGCGGTGGCGGCACGCCAGGGGGGCATCGACCCGGTTGGCTGCTGCGTCGGCCTGCGTGGCATCAGGATACAGAACATTATGAGGGAGCTGAATGGCGAAAAGCTGGACGTGGTCTCGTGGAACCCGGATGTCTCCGTCTTCATTGCCAATGCCCTCAGCCCGGCGCAGGTATTAAGTGTGACCCTGAATGCGGACGAGGGGATAGCCACCGTGGTTGTCCCTGATAAGCAGCTCTCTTTAGCCATCGGCAAGGAGGGGCAGAATGCCAGACTGGCGGCTAAGCTCACCGGCTGGCGGATTGACATAAAGAACGCCTCTACCGCCGAGGAAGAAAAGCTGACCAGAGCTAAGCCGGCGCCTGAGTTAAGAGAAGAAATGGTGACGGAGCCTATCGCCGAACTGCCGGCTATTGAGGAGGAAGCCCTAGCCCCTGAAAAAACGGGAGCGGAGGCAGAGCCGGTGCCTGTTCTTGATACTACCCTTATTCCTCCGGAGCCTTTCCTGGAACCACAGGTCACCCTGGAGAAACCTCAGCTTCGCTTTGCCGAGGACGTTTTGGTATCGGGGCCGACTAAGCCGGTGGCTAAATCGAGGAAGAAGAAAAAGAAGGGCGCTTATGAGCGGGGCGCTGATGATGGCATCAGGCTCAAGAAACAGCGCCGGGAGACAGGAATCCTTGATGAGGACGAGGGGGAAGAGTATTAATCCAGCTCCGGTTAAACATATACCGCAGCGGACTTGTGTAGCTTGTGGTAAGGTAAGAGCTAAGCGGGAGCTAATCCGGCTGGTGAGGACCGCTGGCGGCGTGGAGGTTGATGCTAGCGGTAAGAGAGCCGGGCGTGGCGCCTACCTGTGCCCGCAGGCGGAGTGCTGGGAGAACGGGCTCCAAAAAGGTCGGCTGGAATATACCTTGCGCACCGCTCTTACCCAGGATAATCGGGAGCAGCTTATAAAGTATGGGAAGGAAATGGCCTAAGGAGCGATTTGGTGACCCAAAAGAACGAATCAGCTGAAGTGGAGGCAAAACTGGTTGAGATTCCTCAGACGGTAGCGGTGAGGCATCTGGCTGACCTTTTAGGGGTTAGTGCCATAGACATTATCAAGCAGCTGATGAGAAACGGCATTTTTGCCAATATCAACCAGGTCATTGATTATGAGACCGCGTCTGCTGTGGCTGCCAACCTTGGTTACCAAGCCAAGCCGGAGTCCCGGGCGGCTCGTGCCGGCGCGAGCCGGCGTTACCGGCCTCAAGAAAAGGAAGCCGGTCTGCAGCCCCGCCCGGCGGTAGTTACTATTATGGGGCATGTCGACCACGGTAAGACCCGACTTCTGGATGCTATCAGGCAGACCAATGTAATGGATACCGAGGCTGGGGGTATTACCCAGCATATCGGCGCCTATCAGGTGGAGGTTAACGGGCAGAAGATCACCTTTCTGGATACCCCCGGCCATGAAGCCTTTACCGCCATGCGGGCTCGTGGCGCCCAGGTAACCGATATTACCATCCTGGTGGTGGCGGCTGATGACGGGGTGATGCCGCAGACCTTAGAGGCTATTGACCATGCCCGAGCCGCCGGGGTGCCCATCGTGGTGGCGATTAATAAGATTGATAAGCCGGAGGCTAACCCGGAGGCGGTTAAGCAGCAGCTATCCGATGCCGGCCTGCTTATTGAGGAGTGGGGGGGCGATGTGGTCTGCGTTCCCATTTCGGCTAAGGAAAAGAAGGGCATCTCTGAACTTTTGGAAAATCTGCTGGTGGTGGCTGAGATGGAGGAACTTAAGGCAGACCCGTCTCAAGCGGCGGTGGGGGTGGTTGTTGAGGCTGAGATGGACAAGAGCAAGGGGCCACTGGCCACGGTGCTCATTCAAAATGGAACCCTCAAGGTTGGGGACACGGTGGTGGTCGGCGGCACCTGGGGCAGGGTAAGGGCGATGTTTAATGATACCGGCAAGCGAGTGAGGAAGGCGGAGCCGGCAATGCCGGTGGAGCTCCTCGGCCTGGATAGTGTTCCTGGGGTGGGTGATACCCTGACCGCGGTGGCTGGCGAAAGCCAGGCACGGGCTTTAATCCAGAAGCACCAGAAGGAGATACAGCCCCGGGCGGTGAGCCTGGATAACCTCTATGACCAGATAAGCGCCGGACAGGTAAAAGAGCTTAATGTTGTTCTCAAAGCCGATGTCCAGGGCAGTATTGAGCCGATAAGAAGCTCTCTGGAACGGCTGGCAACAGAGCAGGTTCAGGTCAGGATTATCCATAGCGGCAGTGGCAATATCACTGAGAGCGATGTGATGCTGGCCATTGCCTCTAAGGGGCTTATTATTGGCTTTGGCACCGGCGTTGAAGCCGGGGCGCGGCGCCTGGCTGATGTTGAAGGCGTTGACATCCGTTCCTACGACGTGATTTACAGCCTGGTGGAGGATGTGGATAAGGCTCTCAAGGGCATGTTAGAGCCTACCTATGTTGAGGTTGTTGATGGCCGGGCTGAGGTGAGGCAGGTCTTCCCCAGCAGCAAGAAGACAAAGGTGGCTGGCGTCTATGTTACCGAGGGCAAGCTGAGCCGGGGTGCCTCGGTCAGGGTGCGGCGTGGAGAGAAGGTATTAGCTGAGTCTGTGATCAACAGCCTGAGGCGTTTCAAGGATGATGTCAAGGAGGTAGCCTCTGGCTATGAGTGCGGGGTGGGTACAGAAAATTTTAACGACTTTGAGGTTGGCGACAGGCTGGAGCTTTTCCGCAGAGAGAGGACCAGCTAGGGGGCGGGGGTTATGGGGCATCGCATCGAACGGGTGAATCAACTTATTCGCCAGGAAATCAGCCAGTTGCTTCAGCGCCAGGTCAAAGACCCACGGCTGGCCGGTTTTGTGGCCGTGACCGAGGTTGACACCTCCGCCGACCTGCGCTACGCCAAGGTATTCGTCAGTTGTATGGGCAGCGAGGAAGAGAAGGGGAAGATACTAAAGGGGCTGGTGGCGGCTAGTGGTTTCTTCCGTAATAGGCTGGCTAAAAGCTTGAGGATGCGCCGTATCCCTGAGCTGAGCTTCCACTGGGACGATTCTATTGAGCGGGGGGCTCACCTCTTGCGGCTAATTGATAAGGTTAGCTCTGAGACCACTCCCCAGCCGCCTAGTGACTAGCGTGGATGGCATACTAAATATCAATAAGCCCTGGGGCAAGACTTCCTTCAGCATTGTCTCCCTGGTGAAGCGCCTGAGCGGGGAGAAGCGCGTGGGGCATGCCGGCACCCTCGACCCGGCGGCTACCGGCGTTTTACCGGTCTGCCTTGGCCAGGGGACACGCCTTATCCAGTTTTTACAGGATACCACCAAGGCTTACCGGGCTGAAATAGAGTTTGGCGCGGCTACCGATACCTATGATGCCACCGGTAATGTTACCAGCCGGGGGGACCCCTCCGGGGTCAACCGGAAAAAATTACTTTCAGCACTGGCCTCCTTTCGCGGTCAGATAAAGCAGACCCCTCCCATGTATAGCGCGCTAAAACACCGCGGCAAGCCGCTTTATCAGCTGGCGCGCTCCGGCATCCAGGTGGAAAGAAAAAGCCGGCTGGCGCATATCTATCGCCTGGAGCTTAGCCGCTGGCAACCGCCGGTAGCCACCATAGAAGTGGAGTGCGGTAAAGGCACCTATATCCGCTCGCTGGCTCATGATTTGGGGCAGCTTCTGGGTTGTGGCGCTAATCTGAAGAGCTTGGTCCGCTTGAGGTATGGCCTCTTCAGCCTTGAGGACGCAATTACAGTGCCCCAGCTTGAGGAAGCCTTCCGCCATGGCTACTGGCAGCACTTTATCTATCCCATAGATGTTGTCCTTCTTAATTGGGCGGTGGTGGTAGTCGATGATGCCAGCGAGGAGGAGATAAAGAAAGGGCATCCCCTGGTTTTGGAGGGTGGTAGCGGTTTGCCCACCCCTGCTTACGGCAATCACTGCCGTGTCTATAACCGTGATGGCTGCTTTCTGGGCATGCTGTACTTTGATGAGGCCAAGGGGCGGTGGCAGCCGGAGAAGGTTTTTCCCCTTTCAAGCCAGACTTGACAGCCCGCCTATAATAGGGGTATAGTTCAACCGATACTTAACAAGGGGGTGATTTAGTTGCAGGCGTATTGTTTTAAGTGCCGACGGAAAGTGGAGATCAGGAATCCCCAGGGGACTACCTTGAAGAACAGCAGGCCAGCGACGAAAGGGGTTTGCCCTTCCTGCGGGACGAAGGTTTTCAGGATTGGGCAGGGCTAATCGGTTTGGCCGATGGCTTTGGCTTAGAGGTGCGAGAGTTAAGTAAGCCCTCTTCAAGTATAGGCGACAGGAGCATGGTAGGAGCTTAGAGGCTCCTACTTGCTGTGCCAGAGAGTTGTAAAGGCTTT
>CAZQXA010000034.1:0-10793 GCA_964597155.1 uncultured Dehalococcoidales bacterium | reverse complement strand
AGTACTCTATCCAGCGTCCGTAGTTACGGTTCTGTAGTAGGTTACGCTTGTACCAAGGGAAAACGAGAGGCGATGCGATTATCAACAAAGCAGCCGCCGAGATTGCCAGGAAAATGAAAACACCCCAGCCGGTAGCGATATCAAACAGGTGGTGAAGCTCGGGCAAGCTGCCGGGCGGGCCGCTTATGAAGCCGGCTGTCACCGGAAGAGAAAAGTTGTTGGTGAGTACCGCCATCAAAGCAGCTTGCACCGCCAGAATCAGCCCGACAACGATATTCCAGATACGTAGTCGGTCAAGCCGCCGTTCGATAGATTGGTCAATAGCCATTTTATGCCTCCTTATAATTTAGACGATTGAGCCGGCTTAAACCTTTTTAAGCGCAGCGAGTTAAGTACCACGGTAATGGAACTGGCGGCCATGGCAGCGGCAGCCAGGATGGGATTGAGGAAACCGTAATCGCCAAAAACAAAGTGAAGACCCGAAGGGACACCGCTACTGCCGAAGGCAAGATATAAAACCCCGGCGGCTACCGGGATAAGGGCGGTATTATAGGCAAAAGCCCAGAAGAGGTTCTGCTTAATCGTCCTGATGGTGCTCCGGCTTAAGGCTATGGCGGTGGCAATTCCCCCCAAGTCACCGCTAATCAGGGTGATGTCTCCCGTTTCCATCGCCACATCGGTGCCGGTGCCGATAGCAATACCCACGTCCGCCATAGCTAAGGCGGGGGCATCGTTTATCCCGTCACCCACCATAGCCACCACCCTGCCCTTTTTCTGCAGCCTTTTTACCTCCCGCGACTTGTTTTCGGGTAGCACCTCGGCCAGAACCCGGCTAATGCCCGCCTGGCGGGCGATAGCCTCCGCCGTGCGCCGGTTATCTCCGGTGAGCATAACCAGCTCAATGCCCATCCTGTCTATCTCGGCCAGCGCCTCCCTGGCCCTGGGCTTGAGGGTATCAGCCAGGGCGATGATGCCCAATACCCGCCCATCCGCGCCCAGAAACATCACCGTCTTGCCCTCCTCCCAGAGGCGCTCGGCTTGCGCCTCCAGACCGTTCAGGGTGAGCCCTCTCTCCTTTATTAACTTAAGGTTGCCCAGGAGGAGCTTCCTGCCAGAGAGCGAAGCCTCAACTCCCTGTCCCGGGATAGCCTTAAAGTCCGAGGCGGCAAGCAATTTGAGCTTTTTCTCGGCGGCCGCCCTGACTATAGCCTCGCCCAGCGGGTGCTCCGAGCTGTGTTCCGCCGAGGCTGCCAGCCGCAGGACTTCCTCAGGGTGAGAAGAGGGGATAGCAATTATATCGGTAACCTTTGGCTCGCCCCGGGTCAGGGTGCCGGTCTTATCCAGTAGCACCGTATCTATCCGGTGAGACCTCTCCAGCGCCTCGGCGCTCCTGATGAGAATGCCGTGCTCAGCGCCTTTACCGGTGCCGACGATAATAGCCGTCGGCGTGGCCAGCCCCAGAGCGCAGGGGCAGGCGATAATGAGCACGGCGACAAAGTTGAGCAGGGCAAAGGTCAGGGCTGGAGAAGGGCCCAAAAAGTACCAGATAAAAAAGGTGATGATAGCAATGCCAATGACTATGGGCACGAAGTAGCTGGCGATGACATCAGCCAGCCGCTGAATAGGCGCCTTGCTCCCCTGCGCCTCCTCCACCAGGCGGATAATCCGGGCCAGGGTGGTGTCCTTGCCCACCTTGGTCGCCTCAAACCTGAAGCTGCCGGTCTTATTTATGGTGGCGCCGATAACCTCGTCGCCAATAGTTTTCTCCACGGGGATGCTCTCGCCAGTAATCATCGACTCGTCAATGCTGGAATACCCCGCGCTAATTATGCCGTCAACGGGCACCCTCTCCCCGGGCCGCACCAGAATGAGGTCGCCGACCTGGACATCTTCAATGGGGATTTCTCTCTCCTTGCCGCTAACGACAACCAGGGCCGTCCTGGACTGCATGCCGATGAGCTTCTTCATCGCCTCTGAGGTCTGGCCTCTAGCCCTGGCCTCAAGAAAACGGCCCAGCAGGATTAGAGCGATGATTACGGCCGAGGTGTCGAAGTAGACATCGGCGCCGCGCCCGCCAGCGGCGAAAAGAGACGGGAAAAGGACGGCGACGGCGCTATAGAAGTAAGCGGCTGAGGTGCCGACCGCCACCAGGGTATTCATATCGGCGGTTCTATGCTTTAATGCCCCCCATGCCCCCCGGTAGAACCTCCAGCCCGCCCAGAACTGGACCGGGGTGGCTAGAGCCCAGAGTAGATATAAATTACCGGTGAAAGAAGGGCTCCAGGGGAGGCTCAGAGCCATGATTATCAAGCCAAGGACAGCCGCCAGGATAAAGCGGTTCCTTATCCCTTGAATCTCCCGCCGGGAGGCGGTGCTAACGTCCTCCAGTGTCTCTGCTTCCGAGCCCAGTTGGTAGCCGGCTTCTTTCACTGCCCGCCGCAGGCTGGCTATCTCTGTACCCTCAACATATTCCACGGTGGCTTTCTCTGAAGCCAGGTTGACATTGGCCGAAATTACCCCGGGCACAGCCGATAGGGCCTGCTCAACGCGGTTAACGCAGCTAGCACAGGTCATGCCGCTTACCGGGAAGATTGATTTTTGGGTCGCCGTTCCGTAGCCCAACTTTGAGATAGTGTCTTTAATCTGGGCTAGGGCCACCCTGGATGGGTCGTATTCTACAGAAGCCTTGCCTAAAGTGAAGTTTACCTCGGCTTGCTTCACGCCGGGCATCTTGGCCAGCCCCTTCCTTATAGTGGCGGCACAGGTAGTACAGCTCATCCCGGTTATGGGGATATGAGCCTTCTCCACCATTAGCTTTTTCCCTTCGTCTACCAAAATTTATTATCTTTCCCTCAGGGCTTCAATTATGGCTTTATTGAACCTCGGCAGGTCGGCCGGCTTGCGCGAGGTGATGAGGTTGCCGTCGCGGACTACAGGCCTATCAACCCATTCCGCGCCGGCATTTTCGAGGTCTATGGCTATTGAGGGCCAGGAAGTAAGCCGGCGCCCCCTAACGATGCCGGCAGAGATGAGCAGCTGCGGTCCGTGACAGATAGCCGCTATCACCCTGCCCAGCCCATCTGCCTCCCTCACCAGCTCAACCAGGGACTGGCATAATCGCATCTTGTCGGGGGCAGAGCCGCCGGGCACGATGACAGCGTCAAAATCCCCGGGCTTTACCTTGCCAGCAACAGCATCGACTCTTACGGTGGCCCTGCCTCTTTTGCCTTTATAGCTCTCTTTAGAGCCGCTGCCCACAACCACCACCCTGGCACCGGCATCCTTCATCCCCAACATTGGTATGACAAGTTCGGAGTCCTCAAAGTCCTCTTCCACCAGAATGGCAATCGTCTTTCCGTCAAGCATGTCCTTACTCCCCTGCACCTTGAGTTTTTCCCCGCCCCTTCTTGCTATTGCCCGCCGGCTCCTTGCCCAACTCAACCACGCTTACCAGGTCACGCACATAGCCACACTGGATACAGTACTCGTACCAGCCGTGGTGGTCTCTATCCAGCCCGATATCGCCCTTTTTGCATCTGGGACAACTCTTAAGTTTCAACACCTAAAACACCCCCTTTTTCACATCAACAAAGGAACTTCATCAAAAGAAGCTTTCTAACCGTAATAATAGCTAGCGGGCAATAACGAAGTCATAAAATGAGGTGAGAAAAGATTACAAAATTATGACATACCCGGTGACAGCAGGCTGTTTTAATCGGCGGGGTGGTCTATGATGTAACCCGTCTTGGGGATGGTGCGAATCAGCTGGGGACTGCCGGGAGCGCCCTCCAGCTTGCCTCTAAGCCGGCTTACCCATGTCCTCAGGATTTGAATATCATCGCGGTACTCCGGTCCCCACACCCGGCTGAGCAGTTCCTCATAGAGCATAAGGCGTCCGGCGTTGTTAACCAGCTGGCTGAGCAGAAGCCACTCGGTTCGGGTCAGGTATTGTTCCTTACCCCCCACCTGGAGGCTACGCTTTTTAAAATCGATGGTTACCTCCCCCAGCTTTATAGCCTCCGCGACTTTACCCCTTTCGCCGGGCTCAAGCCTTCGCCTGACCGCCTCAATCCTGGCCACCAGCTCGTCGGGGTTGAAGGGCTTGGGCAGGTAGTCATCGGCGCCCAATTCAAGCCCTTTGATTCGGTCGGCTTCGGCGCCCCTGGCGGTGAGAATAATAACCGGCACCGCCGAAAAGCTGCGTAGCTGTTTAAGCATCTCCAGGCCGTCCATCTTGGGCATGAGGAGGTCAAGCACAACCAGGTCCGGCTCCTGGGCCTGGAGCTGCTCCAGGCCCTCAAGGCCATTACCAGCGGTCAATACCTCGTAGCCCGAAGCCTTAAGCTTGGACCGCAGGAAGTTCAAAATCCTCACCTCATCGTCAACCACCAGTATACGAAATCGCTTCATCGAATTCCCCCGACTGTCCTGGATTTTAATAATATCCCTGTCCCCAGCCAATGTCAAAACGCACTCCAGGCCTTTTGTTGACTCTAAGGATAGAGTAGAACTAGAATATGACAAGTTAAGCTTAACCGGAGTTTGGCGCCGGGAGGAGGCCAATGCCAGGCGAACTTAGAAATAGCGGCATTGATGTGATTGGCAACGTACCCTGGGGCACCCACTTCTGCCAGTTTTATCAGACCAAGCAGGATTTGATTGAAATACTTGTCCCCTACTTCAAAGCCGGCCTTGAGAATAATGAATTCGGCATGTGGATTACCTCCGAGCCCCTTATGGTGTCAGAGGCCCAGGAGGCAATGAGGGAAGCAGTCAAAGATTTGGATGAATACCTGCGTGCGGGGCAAATAGAGGTAATCCCTTACCATGAATGGTACCTGCTGGGAGGTAAGTTCAATGACGACCGCGTACTCGCCGGTTGGGCAAGCAAGCTGGAGCAAGCCCTGGCCAGGGGTTACTCCGGGCTGAGGCTATCGGGCAATACACTCTGGTTGGAAAGAAACCACTGGAATGCCTTCACCGAATATGAAGCCAAGGTGAACGATGTTATCGGGAAATATAATATGCTGGCTCTATGCACCTACTGCCTGGACAAGTGTGATGGCGCCGCCGTAATCGACGTGGTCAAGAATCACCAGTTTGCCCTGATTAAGCAGAAGGGAAAGTGGGATATTATCGAAAGCGCTATCTATAAGCAGACCAAACAAGCACTATTGGAGAGTAGGGAAGACCTGAACCGTGCTCAGGCTGTGGCTCGTACCGGGAGCTGGCGCCTGGACGTCCGAAACAACCAGCTTCTATGGTCCGATGAGACCCACCGTATCTTTGGTATTCCCAAGGGAATGCCCATGACCTATGAGACTTTCCTGGCAAGGGTGCACCCGGAGGACCGGGAATATGTTGACCGAAAGTGGAAAGCGGCTCTCAGAGGTGAGCCGTACGATATTGAGCACCGCATCATTGTCGGAGATGAAGTGAAGTGGGTTAGAGAGAGAGCGGAACTGGAGTTCGACTCGCTGGGCTCGCTTAAGGGCGGGTTTGGAACCATCCAGGATATCACCGAGCACAAAAAGCTGGACCAGCTAAAAGACGATTTTATCGGTCTCGTCTCCCACGAGCTGCGCAGCCCGATGACAGTGATTACCGGGGCTATCAATACCGCCCTGACCGAAGCGGAGCGCCTGTCTCCGGAAGAAACGCGCCAGCTGCTCCAGGATGCCGCTTCGGAGGCGGATTTGCTGTCCAATCTGCTGGCCAATCTGCTGGAGCTGTCCCGAGTCCAGGCGGAACGCCTCGTCCTCCATGCCGAAGCCATAGATGTCAAAAAGGTGGCTCAAAACGCCGTCGAGGAGATAAAGCGCCAAACTTCAGCCCATGATTTTGTCCTTGACATCCCCGGGAAAATCCCCCCCCTTTATGCTGACCCGCTGAGGCTGGAGCGTATCTTCTACAACCTCCTGGAAAACGCGGTCAAGTATTCACCGCAGGGAGGAGAGATAAGGGTTTCGGTCAAGCCGGATAAGGAGTACCTGGTTTTTGGGGTCAGCGACCATGGTATCGGCATATCCCCCGCTGACCAGGCCAAGCTATTTAGACCTTTCCAGCGCCTGGAAGAGTCCAAGCCCAAGGGAACCAGGGGTGTGGGACTGGGGCTGCTGGTGTGCCAGCGGCTGGTGGAAGCCCACGGCGGACGGATATGGGTCACCTCGGAGCCTGACCACGGTTCCACCTTCTTCTTCACCCTGCCCCTAGCTAAGAAACGGCCGAAAACCTAGAGTCGAGAGCCCATATCATAGACCCCAGCTTTAATTTCATAATTTTGTAATCTTTTCCCCCCTCTTTTTATGACTTCGTTATTGCCCGCTGGCTATTATTGTGGAATAGATGAAAGTACGGGAAGCGGGAAGGCACCGAGCGGGGCGTTTTTTAAAAGAAAACAGGTAAGGGGGTTAAAAATGAAACTGGAAGGCAGAACAGCCATTGTTACCGGGGCCAGGCGGGGCATAGGTCGCGCCATAGCCCTGGCTCTGGCTAAAGAGGGGGCTAATATTACGGTGAGTGACACTAGCCAGGAAGACTGCCAGAAGGTGGTCGCCGAGATTGAAAAGCTGGGCCGAAAAGGGCTGGCGCTGAAATGCGATGTAACCTCTACCGCTGAAGTAGAAGACATGGTGAAGAAAACGGTAGCCAAATTTGGCAAGCTGGACATACTGCTAAATAATGCCGGGATTATAAATTTCAAGCCTTTCCTTGAGCTGACTGATGAGGACTGGGATACCCTCATAAACGTGAACCTGAAGGGCCAATTTCTCTGTGCCCGGGCGGCCGCCAAAGAGATGATTAAGAATAAGTGGGGGCGCATCGTCAATATCGCCTCAATATCATCGGGGGGGTGCGGTATTGCCTTCCCCTTGATTGCTCACTACACGGCGTCCAAGGGCGGGGTTATGGCGCTAACTGAGGCGCTGGCGCTGGAGCTCACCCCGCAGGGGATAAATGTCAATGCCATCTGCCCGGGAGCGATAGATACCGATATGGTTAAGGGAGTTAAGGAGAGCGGCCAACTAGGGCAGCTGTTAATGAGAATTCCCAAGGGCAGGCTGGGAAAACCGGAGGAGATTGCCAATCTGGCTGTCTTTCTGGCCTCCGAAGAAGCTGAATACATCAGTGGCGCCGCTATTGTCATTGATGGTGGTTGGCTGACCAGTTAACCATCTGTTACCATTGGTAGGTACATTAATTAACCCTGGGAAAGGAGAAAAATGATTAGAATGACGACCAAAACCAAGCTAAGCCCGAAAGAGACCATCAAGCGCGCCCTAGCCTTCTTTGGCCCCGGCGGCTATGGGCTAGCGGTCAAAGAGCAGTCCGCCGACTATATCTGCCTTGAAGGAGGCGGTGGCGTCGTTGAAGTTACCGCCTCGGCCCAGGGCAAGGGAGCCTCGGTGGAGCTGGTCTCCCGGGAGTGGGACTATCAGGTTAAGAAATTCATTGACACTATTACCTAAGCTCTTTACCACCGAAAGGGCAGAAAATAAATAGAGAAAGGGGGAAGACAATGGGTTACAAAGCTAGGGACTACAGTAATCTCCTCGGCATGCAGGGTTTTAGCCAAACCCTGCTTAATAACCACTTCACTCTCTACCAGGGCTACGTCAACAATACCAATAAGCTCTGGGATTTACTTTCGGCTATGCTGAAAGAGGGCAAAGCGGGCACTCCAGAGTACTCCGAACTTAAGCGGCGCTTCGGCTTTGAGTTCAACGGCATGCGCCTCCACGAGTACTACTTTGAGAATCTGGGGGGCAAAACACCCCTGGAGAAAACGGGGGCTTTTGCCCAGAAGGTGGCTGGTGCCTATGGCAGCTATGATGCCTGGGAGCAGGACTTCAGGGCTACCGGGGCTATGCGCGGCATCGGCTGGGTGATACTCTATCAGGATAATGTGAACGGCTGGGTGTTTAACCAGTGGATTAATGAGCATGAGGTTGGTCATCCCGCCGGCTGCCGCCCCATCCTGGTGATGGATGTCTTTGAGCATGCCTTCATCACCGATTACGGGCTAAAGCGAACCGATTATATAGACGCCTTCTTCCAGAACATAAACTGGAATGAGGCAACCAGCCGCCTTAAATAGCCCCTCCTAAAGTTTGTGCCGTTTTGGAGCCAAATAGTTGACAAATGGCTGATATAGAGATAGCATCGGCATAGACCTCAAACCAAGGCAAAAACAGGTTATAGGAGCGCAAATGGCTCTGCCCAGGTTCATTTTGGAGCTGCGAGACGTAGAGAACCGAGAGAGATGCCTGCAGGCTATCAGAACGCGCTACCTACTGGCCCTAGCCCTGTGGACATTTGTCATGGCCACCTACCTCATCTGGGGAATGGGCTTTTACCTCATACCCATCCATATCGTGGTCAGCGCCGTATTATTAATTAATACCGCCAGCTATTACCTGACCAGAAAATGGCTATTCCCCACTCTGGTAGCTATTGCCTCCATTATCATCGACATTATTGCTATCGCCGTCCTTATCCACTTTACCGGCGGTTTCAATAGCATGTTCTTCGCCCTCTTCCTGGTCCAGATACTCGGTGTCAGCCTGTTTTTGAACCTGCAGTTCAGCGCCATTATGATTGCCTGGACAGTGATCGTGGTTGGTGTTATGAGGAATTTCGAATTAAACGGGGTAATTACTTTATCATCCCAGTTTATCCCGACCTCCTCTTCTGAACTCACCGACACCGTCATCTGGCTCACCTTCCAGGGCATAATACTCTGTTTGGTAGCCTTCCTCGGCGGCAATCTTTCCAACAAGCTGAAGTTCCGAGAAAAAGAGCTGGGACAGAAAAAAGAGCTGGAGAAACTATATAAAGCGCTCCAGAAAACCGACGAGAGCAAGACTCGCCTCCTGGTCAATGTTTCTCACAATCTGCGTACTCCCCTGACCGCAATTTTAGGCTTCAGCGAGCTGTTACTGGCTGAGGATGAAAGCAAAGCGCAACGGAAAAAATTTGCCGAGATAATATATAGTGAGTCCCAACACCTGGCCCAGCTGGTGAATGATGTCCTTTACCTGTCTAATCTGGAAACAGACGGAGTAGAATGGCGTATGGCTCGGACCGACATATCAAAACTGGTTATCGAAGCAGCGGCTGCCATGCGGGGCTCAGCGCGGCAGAAGGGACTGAAGCTCGCGGTTGATAGCAGCACCGCCCCCCTGATTGTTTTTGGGGACGCGAGTCGCCTCAAGGATGTGGTGACCCGCCTGATAGATAATGCCGTTAAATTTACCATAGAGGGGGCAATCTCGGTCAGCGTCACTGGTGAAAAGGATAGCGCCCGCGTTTCTATTTCCGATACCGGCATCGGCATCGCCAGCGATGTCAAAGATAGAGTATTTGAACCATTAGAGCCGATCTATAAGACCGAGCATCAAGAGGTCCCTCAGCGGACAGGACTTGGCCTAGCCATTTGCCAGGCGATTATCAAGCATCATGGGGGCAAAATCTGGGTTGAGAGCAAGTTGGATAAGGGGAGCACCTTCTATTTCACCCTGCCTCTGTTGAAGACCAGGTAGGGCTTTTAAAGGAAGCGGGCAATTATGTCCTTCAAATCACGGGGCTGAAATGGCTTGGTTATATAGCCACTGGCGCCCATCTTCCGACCGAGTTCCATGTTGAGTTCATGGCCTATGGCGCTGAGCATGACTACCGGAATCGCCTTGGTAACCGGGTTTTCCTTGATTTGGTGGCAGGCGGTATAGCCATCCATCTTGGGCATCAAAATATCCATCAGGATGAGGTCCGGTTTCTGGCTCTGAGCCATATCTACGGCTTCACTACCGTCACTCGCCCCGAGAACGACATAGTCTTTGCTCAGCAGGTTGCTTATCAGTACCCTGATATTCTCTTCGTCATCGGTTACCAGTATCTTCTTCTTGGCCATTCCCCTTCACTTTCCTATCTGCTTTAGAGTATCTCTGATCACGGCTTTTAGCTCATCCAGGGTAAACGGTTTGGGTAGAACTGGACGGCCAACGTTTTCTAGAAAACTTTTGGTATCTCCGCTTACCAAATCGCCGGTAGTGAATATCACCCTGTCCAGCAGTTCGGGACGCTCCTCATTTAGCCATTGATAGAACTGCTGGCCGTTCATTCCCGGCGTCCTGAGATCAACGAGGCAGAGGGCATATTCCCTTTCCCGCAGCCTGCTTTGAGCACCGGCTCCGTCGCCGGTAAAGTCCACCTCAAACCCCTCGCCGCCAAGGGCTCTTAAGCACACCTGGCAGATTGACGGTTCGTCCTCAACCACCAGAATCCTCTTTTGCCAAGCCTCATTGTTTCCCATCTCGCCCCCAAATTTGCCCGTAGTATCTTAAAAGGTAGCTCAAAATATGCCTTCTGACACTATATTAGCCCTAAATAACACTCCTGTCAAATTACCGGGGGGCTTTAAAGGCTCACCCGGTAGAACCAGCCGCAATCTGCCAAAGCACTTGACGGCGCCTGGCGCTATCTAGTAAGATTTCTTGGGTATGCCTTCGGGCTTTTTAAAACAGCAGGTTAGCGATGATAGTTATCGGTGCCATTTTAATTGCCGTGGGGATTCTGGCTCTGCTGATTAAGCTGGATATCCTAAGCGGCTCTTTATGGAGTTATACCTGGCCCGCCATCCTCATCATCCTGGGGCTCTCTCTCCTTCTGGGGAGATTTTTCCGGAGAGGGCAGGGATGGCGCAGCTGGTACTTCCCGGGGAGGAAAAGCGATAAATAAGGGCCGAGGTGGTGGAATCGGTAGACACGCCATCTTGAGGGGGTGGTGAGCGTAAG
>CAZQXA010000033.1:0-11325 GCA_964597155.1 uncultured Dehalococcoidales bacterium | reverse complement strand
GCCCCCGCTACCAAGGAAGATGAGGCAGATTCAATTGAGTCTGCCTTTAGTTTTGGCTCTCTTCCCTGCATGTCTAGGATTATCCCCCCTATCGGTCAACTTTCTAATTCAACCTGCGTGAGAAATTTCACTATATGGCGCTCTGAGACATGCGCTGGACTACCATTGCACATAACTGACTTTTGTGCAGTCTCATTCAACATTTTAGCGTATTGTGACCAGAGTCATGTCGATTAACCTTACCCATGTGAGGATTTCGTGTTCAGTTGAGATAAGCTCACTTCAGGCCGTGTTGCAGGGCGATGACGGCGGCCTGGGTGCGGTCGGACACCCCCAACTTGGACAGTATGGTGCTGATGTGGTTGCGCACCGTGCCTTCGGACAGGAACAACCGCTCCGAGATAGCCTTGTTGTTTAAGCCCTTAGCCAGCAGGCGCAATACCTCTATTTCTCGCTCGGTGAGCTGGCTGGTAATGAGGGTGGGGGATTGGGTGGGGTGGCGGGAAACCTGCTCCAGTACCTTGCCGGCCACAGAGGGGTCAAGATAGACCTTGCCGCCTACCGTGCCCCTGATTGCCTTGACCACTTCGTCGCGAGGCGTATCTTTCAGTAGGTAGCCCGAAGCTCCGGCCTGTATCGCGTCAAACACCCATTCGTCATCGTCGTAGGTAGTGAGCACCAGGACTTTAACCTCGGGGTACCTGGCTCTTATCTGGCGGGTGGCTTCAACGCCGTTCATCACCGGCATCTTCAGGTCCATTAGGACCAAGTCGGGGCTTTCTTTAGCCACCATCTCAACAGCGGCTGCTCCATCCTCAGCGGTGCCAACAACGTCAATGCCCGGTTCCAGCTTGAGCAGCATCTCCAGTCCATCGCGGACAATTGCCTGATCGTCACAGATAATGACTTTCATGGTCATACCTCTTGATTATAATTATACCGTCAACTGGATTGTTGTTCCAGCCCTGGGTTTGCTGGTGATATTAAGCTTGCCTCCAATCAGCTGAGCCCGCTCCCGCATTCCGGTTAATCCAAGTTGAGCTTTTTTGCTGACCTTTTCCATATCAAAGCCAATGCCATCATCCTCCACAATAAGCGTTGTTTTTCCCTCGGCGAATTCCAGCTTTACCGTCAGCTTTTGAGCATCGGCGTGACTCACCACGTTGGCGATTGCCTCCTGGGCTATCCGATAAACGCTCTGCTCTACATCGGGGGATAGGGCTGGTATGTCATCCGTTATCGACAGGTCTAGGGCTAGGTTGGCGCGTTCGGCAGCGTCCTTAGCCACGGTGCTTATCGCTAGTGCCAAGCCCAGGTCATCCAATGGGCTGGCACGCAGTGCTTGTAACGCTCGGCGGGTCTCTTTTAGTCCGGAGTGGGCGGCGGCTAAGGATTTGTCCAGTATGGAGCGTGCCGCCTTCTGGTCAACATCCCAGTATGCCTTTAATGTTTCCAGCTGGACAGAAAGGCCGCTCAGGGTGTGGGCCAAGGTATCATGCAGCTCCCTTGCCAATCTATTGCGCTCTCTGGTAGTGGCTAACTGCTCAAGCGTGCTGGCGTAGTGAGTAAGTCGGATATTAGCTGCCTCAAGTGATTGCTGCTGCTGTCTCAACCGGCTCATAAGATAACTTATGGAGAAGCCTACCGCCAGGAAGATGACGGTCTGAATCAGGGTGATAACCGTCCACCCCCAGAAAGGAGGGGTGCCTGGTGGTGCCGAAGACCATATTATGCCTAGGTTTACCCCGGTAATCCCCAGAATAACGAATAGTATATACTGCCATTTATACTGCCAGGCAACCAGAAGAAGAGCGACGAAGAGGAAAGGAAACACTGCCAGAACCGAGCTCTCTGGAGTGGTGAAGCGGGGTCCGAGGGGAGAGAGGCGTCCCACCAGGTGGTTAACCAGCAGCGGCATGACGGTGATAATAGCCACTATCACCGGGATGAATGCCTGCCTGAGCTTTTCCTGTATCCACGGCCAATAGGCCAGAATAAGGCAAATAAGAGCGACATAGCCAAGTAAGAGGTAATAGAGAAGGTTAGTGCGTTGCGGTGGCGCCGTAAACGATTGGCTGACCAAGGCTAGCACAATTAGATAGCCAATCCAGAGAAAAGCGGCAAAGCGGATTAGGCGTACTGCATCTGAATGGGGCACTGTTCTCTTCACAGGGCTATTATAGCCCATAGGCGGTCTTATTTCATGTAACTCAAGTCACCTGTTGAGGCAATTATCTATGACACCAGTCATATTAGTCAGTTAAGGTAGTCATAGCCATAAACCCCGCTTGATGACTGCATTCACTGTTCTGTGCTCTCCTGTTTGCAGTAAGCTTAAAGATAATTAGACAGAAGGAAGCCAGAGCATGAAGAGGAAGAAATCATTACTTACAGTCGTGCTTTTGGGTGTGATGTTATTAACCATGGTCGGGTGCGGCCAGGTCTCAGAGCAGGCGGGAGGCGAAGGCTCGGGACCCTTTTATGATGACTGTGTCGTCACCGTGCGCTTGGTGATGGATGAAGAGGACTGGGAGTACATGCAGGAAAACGCCATCGAGGAGCAGTATGCCAGAGCCGACCTCTGGTTTGACGGAGAGCTTATACAGGATGTTGCCGTCAGGCCCAAGGGGAATTCCTCATTGATGTCAGCGGTTAGCAGCGGCACCGCCCGTTTTAGCTTGAGGGTTGACCTCAATTTCTTTAACGCGGCCAATAATCTTCATGGGGTTAAGAAGCTGAATTTTAACAACGGCTTCAGCGACCCGACATTCATGCGCGAGGTTCTGGCTTATGAGCTTTTTGAGCAGATGGGCCTCCCCACCCCCCGCACCTGCTTCGTTGACCTGTGGGTGAACGATACCCATCTCGGGCTGTATACCATGGTGGAGCAAATAGATAAGACCTTTCTGAGCAATAATTTCGAAGATGGCGGCGGCAATCTCTACAAGCCGGAAACGCCGGCGGCTTACCTGAGCTGGACAGAAGACGACATCACCACCGGCGAAGTGAGCGTCGAAGACATCAACCTGGGGGGTGGCAACCTACTTGAAATACTGGAGGCCCTGGGGCTGTGGGAACCGGAGGAAGAAGAGGCGGTTGTTCCCGGGGGCGCCGGTGGGCAGGAGGGAAATATGCCCTTCGGAGGCAACCCGCCGGAAGGCCAGTTTCCCCAGGGCGGGCAACCGGGGGGTGTGCCACCGGGAGAGGGGCCAGCTGGGGGTATGTTGCCCGGTGGTATGGCCGGGGGAGGAATATCATTAGGGCAGGGTAACCTCCTGGAGCAGATGGGGCTGAGGACCAACGAGAGTAATCCCGACCACTCGGCGCTCTTCCGGCTGCTCGATATCCTGAACAACGAGCCTGACGAGACCTTCGCTGAGGAGATTGAAAAGGTGCTGGATGTAGACCAGGTTCTCCGTTTCCTGGCGGTGTCGGCTGCCATCGTGCACCTGGACAACTACATCGGTATGGGCCACAACTATTATCTCTACGAGGTCGACGGCGTGTTTACCATTATTCCCTGGGATTTGAATATGGCCTTCGGTACCTTTAACTCCGGCCTCGACCGCGACGGCATCATCAATTTCTATATAGATGAGCCGACGGCCGGGGCGGTGGCTAATTACCCGCTCGTCCGCTTACTGTCTGTGCCCGCCTACCTTGAGACCTATCATGGCTATCTGGAGGAGCTGATTGAAGGTCCCTTATCACCGGAGGTAATGAATGCCCGCATCGATGAGATTGCCGAGCTGATACGCCCCTATGTGGAGGCTGATGAGCTCAAGTTCTATTCCATCGAAGAGTTTGAGATCGCCTTAAGCGCGGATATCGGGGGGAATGGGCAGAGAGGCATGGGCATGACCCCTATTGGGCTCAAGGCATTTATTGCTGAGCGAGTTGAATCGGTCAGGCAGCAGCTTAACGGTGAGCGTCCCAGCTCTTCCGGCGACGGCAGCGGTAACGGCGGCCAGAGCATGATGGGTGGTGGTATCGGGGGAGGCAACTTCCCCCTCAGGTAGATTAGTGACCAGAGAGGAAATATATTATGCCTTTAACCAATACATCTGTGCATCGGGTAGACCGGGATAAGTCCCGGCTAGACTGGAGAATAGAGCGCAAGTTCTTTATCCTGCCCCGTCATATCGGCTTGGCTTACATGTTGCTACACCAGTTTTGCCATCTGGCTAATGAATACCCAGAAGAGCAGATAAACAGCCTCTACTTTGATACCCCCGACCTTGAACAGCACAACAGGTCGCTGGCTGGTGAATTCCGCAAGGACAAGGTGCGCATACGCTGGTACGGTGAGGATGAAAACCAGCAGGAGGAGGTGCCGGTATTCCTGGAACTCAAATCAAGGGAGGGCTTTGCCAGCAGCAAGCAGCGGCAGCACTTACTCGTGCCCGTGGAACATCTCAAGTTGAGCGCTCTTCATAACGGCGTAGTTCCAAAGTCAACTCTTATTGATACAATGGCGGGTTTTGGGCATTTCCCCCGCAAGCCTCTCCAGCCGATTATAAAGATATCCTACTGGCGCTACCGCTTTACCGAGATGCTGACCGGGGTGAGAGTGGCGCTTGACTGCCACATACGTTCCACCATGGTAGCCCGTGAAATTGGCTACGGGGAGCGAGAGTTAGGGCTGCCCGGAGGAGTTATTGAGGTCAAGGGGCCCAATTTCGAACTGCCGATAACGCTCAGGCAGATGAAGATAATGGATTTAGACTGGAGCCGGTTCTCCAAGTATTCTCACTGTATTGATTCGCACAGCGAGAGGCTGGGTACGGTAGGTCGTCTGTCACCATCGGGACGGATATTTTAGCTCTAGATAGAAAGGAGAAACTAAATTGCTGGAAGAACTTACCACCTTTTGGGAATCTCCGGTGGGAATATGGGAGGCTGTTATAGCCATTGGATTTTCGTTAGTGGCGGCAATAGTGGCTTACCTCATGTACCAGTTGTTTTACGGTTCTAGGCATATTGGAGCCGGTGTACACCGCACTTTTCTCATCGGTGGACCAGCTATCACCGTGCTATTTTTGGGTATCCAGACCTCTATCCCGCTCTCCCTCGGACTCTTAGGGGCACTGTCTTTTGTTCGTTTTCGGACACCGGTGAAAGACCCTGCCGAAATAGGCTTTCTTCTTCTTCTGATTGCCTCTTCAATCGGGGCAGCGACCAGTAACTTCCTGATAACAATCATTCTATTTGCCGTGGTGTTCGTAGCCCTGGGAATCCAATGGTTAACACGTAACCGGGTTAGTCTGTTCGGGCGGGGGCACTTGATGATTTCTGTTGAACAGTCTTCTTTTCCCACGCTGGAGAAAAAGCTGACTGCATTCCTCAAGGAGAGGCTCCGGGGCTTAAACCTGGAGACGATGTCCACACTGGACGACCAGGTTGGCCTGCACTATCAGTACCGGCGGCAGTCAGGCTTCGACTGGGCCGCTTTCACTAACGAGCTCAGGCAGCTTGCCGGCACGGCCAAGGTGGAAATCTTTATCGATTAGCGATGGTACGGCTGAGGAAGAATAAGTAAACGCTCTATAGCCCGGCAATAGGGAGGTATAAACAATCGCTTGCTTTGTTCAACCTGACGTTAAGACCTTAGAATGCTACTCATAGATATCTAAGCCCTTTTTTGTCTAAGAGCCTCTCTCGTGAGAGGCTCTTTCATTTCCGTTTTTGATTACGACTCCCGGCCCGGGAGGGAGAGACAAACGTGCTAGGTTATCAGATATAACAAAAGAGGCTTTTGTGCAATGGTGGTTTGCTTTGTTATCTGATCACAACTTCTAGCGGTTAGCCTACTCTTCATGTCTAGGATTATCCCCCCTATCGGTCAACTTTCTGATTTAACCCGCATGAGAAATTTGCACTATATAGCGCTCTTAGCCATGTGTTGGACTACCATTGCACATAACTGACATTTGTGACATGTAAGTACTTTCTAACTGACTATACTGCACTTCAATCCATACGATTCTACCAGCCGTTTCATGCTCTGCAAGACGCTATCTGGAACGAGAGGAATATTAGCTATGGGATAGGGACGGTTCAAGCTATCGTATCTCGCCTTTCCTAGATGGTGTAATGGTATGAGGTCTACCTCCACTACTGAAGACAGACCTTGAGCAAACTCACAAGTGGCTCGGATATTCTCTTCTGAATCATTGTAACCCGGAATCACAGCCACCCTGATATAGAGAGGGATATTTCTCTCGGAAACACGGCGAGCGTTACCGAGAATCAGCTTGTTAGAGACACCCGTCAATCTCTTATGTTCTTCTGGGTCCATATGTTTTATATCCCAGAGAAAGAAATCGATATAGAGCAACATCGGCTTCAGGTTTGCCCAGCGCACATAGCCGCAAGTATCAACTCCGACATTGATGCGCTCTTCTCTGAAGGCTCGGAGCAACTCCAAAGTGAAGTCAGCATCCAATAGGGGCTCTCCACCTGAGATGGTAACACCGCCACCGGAGTGTTTATATATAACAATGTCTTTTTTTACCTCTGTAAGTATCTCTTCATTAGTCATAAGTTGCCCCAGAAGCTTTATAGCCTCTGGGTAGCAGGCTTGGACACACTTGCCGCAGTTGTTGCATAGAGAGCGGTTAATGCTTATCGTCTCATTTGTTAGGTTAATAGCATGCAAGGCGCATACAGATACACACTCGCCACAATGGGTGCATTTATTTGGATAAATAGCAATCTCAGGCTCAACCTTTTGAGATTCTGGTGTTGAGCACCACAGGCAACGTAAGGGGCATCCCTTAAATAGAATCAGGGTACGTATCCCCGGTCCATTGTGAATGGTCATCCTGGTAATGCTTAGAACGAGCCGCTTTGCAGTAGTACTTTCTGGCCTCATGCTAACTTGCTTCACATGCCATACCAGTAAGTGACAAGGGGTTCTACCAGCCTTGGTGCTCGGTACGGTTAATGATATCTAGCTGCTGCTCTTTAGCCAAGTCGACAAAGTAGGTGCAGTAGCTTGCTACTCGGACCATCAACTCCCTATAGCTTTCTGGCTCCTTCATCGCCCTGCGCAGCAGGTCTGATGAAACTATGTTGAACTGGACATGATATACCCCCAGTTCCTCAATAGTCCGGAGAAAGGATACGAAGTTGTTTAAGTCGCGATCAGTGGCAACTAGCTGCGGGCTTAGCCTCAGGTTGACGGCACCGCCCAGAGCAAACCGATGCGTTGGCAGTTTACTAACCGAGTTGATCACAGCTGTAGGACCATTCTTGTCCATACCCTGAACCGGTGATAAAGTCTCAGCCTGCGGTTTCGGATGGATGTGTCCGTTAGGCAGACCACCAACCATCTCCCCCAACATTACATTGATTGCCGCAATATTTGTTGCGCCAAGATACGTACCGCCCCAGTACGGCACTAAATCTTTCCGAGTGTTAATCCAATCCACGCTATCGTACCAAGTGTCCATGACCCAAGCTGCCCAGTCATCGGCAAAGTCATTGTCATTTCCATACTTAGGCACACTATTAATGCAAAGTTGCCTCAGATTCTCATAGCCCTTCCAGTTAACCTTGGTAGCCTCAAGCAATTGGTTCCAGGTAATCTTCTTGTCGCGGTAGATTAGCTTATCAATCACTGCTAGAGAGTCAGCAGTGTCAGCAAGACCGGCAAGGAATAGACCATAGTTAGTGTACCACGTACCACCCTGAGTGATATCGAGCCCCTTCGGTAATGGTCCTTCCGCAAGAGAAGAGCAGAATGGAGCAGGCAACCTGCTAGCTTGACCTTCCTTCAACACCTTTATGCCTTTGGCAAGATACTCCATCCAGTAGAATACCTGTTTTCGGAATGCTTGCCGCACCGCTTCTATAGACTCAAAAGTCCTGGGGTCACCAGTTAATGGTCCAATTTGCTTTCCACAAAGGGCACACTTTCCGTTGTTCAGCACTAGTTCCAGTAACTTGGGTGTGCTGCTGATCCCCTCATACAAATGGCCCATAGTAATATGAGGCAGATCTGTCTCTGTACATCCCAGCACAACATATCCTCGCCAGTCCGCCAGGGTCTTATCAGGGTAAGCCTTAGACACCATTTGGATCCCTTTCCGATCGCCGATAAACTTCGGCTTACCCCGGCCCAGACGAATCACCTCAGCGGCTTTCTTGAGGTACCTATCCGGTGTCCCTTCCCATATTCTCATCGCTGTTTCCGGCTGGACCACGCCCACTTGTTCCTCGGCTTCTAGACAGAGCATAGTAACTTCATTGCACGCATCGTTGCCATCGTGAGTCTGGCCTCCGATTACCAAGGCCTGGCTTAGCCCCTGTCCTGTCGTGTACACTGCTGCCTCATAGCGGGTCAACTGGGTGAACTCTGCAGTCTTTATCCAAAAGCATTCTAGGAGCTCTAGCGCCTCGTCGCGGCTAATTGCCTTCTCGTCAATTACTGACTTCTTGTAGAAGGGATACATGTACTGGTCAAAACGCCCGAAGCAGTGTACCCAGCCGGAAAGTTCACACCAGACGAGGACATGTATCATCCAGACTGACTGCAGTGCTTCCCACCAGTCTCGGGCGGGATTTGCCGGCACCTGCTCACAAACCTCTGCAATACGCTCGAGTTCCTGCTTGCGCTTGGGGTTGGTTTCCTTAGCCGCCATTTCCCGTGCCAAATCAGCATACCGCTTGGCGTAGGCCATAGCAGCATCAAGCGTAATCAAGACTGCCTTGTAGAAGTCCCGCTTCTCCTGTAGCCCATAATGCATATATGGCTGGTCGAGCTGAGCCATATACCACTTGACCTCTTCTCTAATGCCTTTGAGACCTTTATGAAGTACTTTCTCATAGTTAGCCATCTGATGGCCAACATCTCTTTTCATTGATACATCACCGACGTTAGGAATATGCGGACAGGAAGAAACCGTTGGGTAAGCCTTTTCTACGACTTCGGCATCAACTCTTTCCAGCTGGTAATCGCCAATAGTCTTTCCTTTGAAGTAGGGGAGGAGCACATCACGAAGCTCTCTCCTCTCTTCGGGGTGAACTTTGTGCTTATCATAGCGTCTGACCTCAAAGTCCTTCACCGGGTCATCAAGCTCTATATCCACAAAATCAGCCATGATCTCACCAGAAATTTGAGAGGCGCGAGGCTTGCCAGAGATATTCCCCACAATGAGCTCGTCCTCCAGAATGAAGACAGTCTTCTCTCTAAGATAAGTCTCGAAGACTCTAGCCCGCTGAATTATTCTAGGTTCATTCTTATATTGCTCGTAGGCCGCCATCTCAGCACGAGCACGTTCCAGGCAAATTTCTGGTATTCGGAGCGCACGCTTTTTCGCTTTCTTAACGCGCTCAGAATAAGTCGGCACAAAGAACTCTTGCCAGCTACCTGCACTTTGGATCTTTTTATCGTTGAGTTCAATTGACATTTTATGCTTCTCTTACTCAAGTATAAATAGGACAAGCTGACAAAGTCAATTTTCCCAGGGCTGAGGCTCCCTACTTGACAAGGGGATAGCGATATAGGATTTTTCTAGGCTAGAAACTAACCAGCTTTTGAATGCAATCAATCACTATCCTCCTCTCATCATGGTGGGGAGCCAGAGACTCAATTGAGGGAAGGCAATTAGGATGGCTAAGAAGAGAACCATCACAGCCAGGAAGGGGGCCACGCCACGGATGACTTCAACAACAGGCTCATGAAAAGTTCCACTCATCAGATAAAGATTCAACGCATCTGGCGGTGTAATTAGTGCTATCTCTATGTTAACTGCCATCAGTATCCCAAACCACACAGGATCGTAACCTAGTCCGACAACCAGTGGGACAAAGAGAGGCACAGACAGCAACATAATGGCGAGCCCATCCAGAAAGGTCCCCAAAAAAAGAAGAGCGAAGTTTATGACGATTATTACCCCCCATGGGGGCAACCCCAAAGACACGATAAAATTACTTAGACTATTTACTATTCCGGAAGCATCCACCAGAAAGGTCAAGACCGTAGCTACAATAACCATAATGCCAATCACGCCGGTCAGCGTTGCCGCCTCTGACATTGCCCGGACTAAATTGGGTAGACGAAACCGATAAAACACAACAGCTATAAACAGTGTAATAAGAACCCCTATTGCTGCTGCCTCGGTAGCAGTCACCACTCCTAGGTAAATACCGCCTAGTATTCCAAGTATAAGGGCAACTACAGGCCAGACCCTCCGGAGAGAAAATATCCTCTCTCTCCAGCTAACCCCTGATGGACGGGGAGCCAATTCAGGACGTCTCAAGCAAGCTACTATGGCATAAGCTGAAAGCATGATAGCTAAAAGGATGCCGGGTATTACGCCAGCCATAAAGAGCTGACTTATAGACTGCTGTGTCAGGATGGCATAGACAATGAGGGGAATGCTGGGCGGAATCAGCGGACCAAGAGCACCCCCCGACAACAATGCACCCATGCTAAATCTCTTGTTATAACGCAGCCTTTCCATTTCTGGTAGAGCCACTTTGCCTACTGTAAGCATGGTTGTTCCGCTCGAGCCCATCGTAGCCGCCATAGCTGCCTCAGCCCAGATGCTGGTGACAACTAACCCTCCAGGGATACGCGACAGCCAGTTGTTAGCTGCGCCGAAAATATCTGCGCCTATTCTGGTTTCGGCGATGATGCAAGCCATCAGTATGAAGAGCGGAAGCGGGAGCCAACTTAAGTTGTAAAACACTGTAAACGGGGTCAATCCCAGCTTTATGAGAGGGACTCCCCCCAAGCCCAACAGGATACCCATCACACCGCCAAACCCTAAAGCATAGGCAATGGGTATCCCTATTATCGTCAGGGCAATCGCCCCAAAGAAAGCAATCAAGGTTATGGTAACAATATCCATGATAGTCTCCCCAGCAATAAGCAAAGGCGAACACGCTGAAACGACACGCCCGCTTCAGCTATTTCTTCACCGTTGTGCCCTCACCTCCTAGTGAAGCAAGATAGCGCAAGATTTGAGCTATGAGTACCAGGCAAAGCAAGCCGGCACCAATAGAAACTGTCATCTTCATCGGGAACGTAGGTATGGGTAAAGTACCTCGAGTGAGCTGCCAGTGTTGCAGCGAGAACCACGCATCCTCCCAGCTTTTCCAAGTAAGAACGATACCAAAAGTCAACCCCACAATAGGGCTGACAATATTCAGCAGAATTCCTCGTGCCTTTTCGGGGATATAGCGATCCAGTAAATCAATCCTGATATGTCGACCGAGCCTTTGCGTGTGAGCTAGGCTGAAAACAACGCAGGTTAGCATCAAAATACAGGTGATCTCGTATGTATAAGGGTCTGGGTTCTTTAATACGTACCTGGT
>CAZQXA010000032.1:0-11705 GCA_964597155.1 uncultured Dehalococcoidales bacterium | reverse complement strand
CGATGATATTCAGGTAGCTCTCAAACATGCCCGGTCGGCTCGCTGTCCCCGCCGAGCGCAGCGAGACGGCAACATCGGGGGTTCCCACCTTTTTGCCCAGCTCATCGTAGTATGAAGCTACCATTTTGCTTATCTCGGGCGGTATTTTTTTGCTCTCGATTACGGCCCGGATTTTCCGGCTCAATTCATCAAAGACGGCGATGTTCCGGCCTTTAAGCTGGCCCAGGCTGCTCACCTGGCGGGAGATTTCCCTGGTTACCCCGGTTTCCCGGGCAAACCGGCGGTAGAGGGCTACGGAAATGGCGAAACCCGGGGGGACGGCCAGGCCCATGCGGGTCATTTCTCCCAGGTTGGCGCACTTCTTGCCTACCAGCTTTTTATGCTCTTGTCCCAGTTCCTCGAAATTATATATTAGTTTGCCGGTAACCATTTTCTATCTCTAAAATTAAAGCCCCGACCATTATTAGGGGGATAATTTTAATTATAAGAGAAGGAAGCTCTATAAAAAGCTCTGAAGGCTCTAAACTAGCCCTTAAGCCTCCCGTGCCCAACTCCGTCTGTTTTTAGTGCACTCTTCTGGCGCCATTAACCAGCAGGGTCTGGCCGCTAATGAAATCGCTGTCATCGCTGGCAAAGAAGATAACGGCGCCGACCACGTCCTCTGGTTTGCCGACATGCCCCAGGGGGATGGTGCTTACGTCGAACTTGCTAACGTCGCCGATGGTCCAGCTGGCCGGGGTATCGGTGTAGCCGGGGGCTACGGCGTTAACGCAGATGTTATATTGCCCCAGCTCTCCAGCCAGTACCCGGGTGATGCCGATAACCGCCGCCTTGGAGGTAACATAGTGAATCATGCCCTTGGTCGGTGAGAAGGCTACCTCGGAAGAGAGGTTGATAATTTTGCCCTTATTCTGTTTTTTCATCTGGGGGAATACGGCTCGGGCGCAGAGCCAGGCCCCCTTGGCACCCACCGCCAGCGCCCGGTCCCAGTCTTCGGGCGAGATTTCATAAAAAGGCTTCCGGGAAACGCCGTAATAATAGGCGGCGTTGTTGACCAGAATATCAATGCGCCCCATTTTTTCTATTGCCTTCTCCGCCATGAGCTTGGTGCTTTCCTCGTTGGTAACATCAACCTCTACCGTCATCCCGCCTTTACTCTCTATCTCCTTGGCTGCCTGCTTGGCCTCATCGGTGTCAAGGCGGTGGGCAGCCATCACTACCTTAGCCCCCTCTTTAGCCAGGCCAAAGCAAAAGGCTTTGCCCAGGCCCTTGGCACCACCGGTTACAATAGCTACTTTTCCGTCTAGCCTGCCCATATTTCCTCCTTAAATTAAAGTTGTCTTGATTTTATTACAGTAATGCCGAGGTAGGCAGTCCCTATGATAGCATAAATAGCTTGGCTATTGCCAGCCTCTTTAAAAGGCTTTGTGCTTTAAGCCGGCGGCTTCTGGCGCTGGCGGTAATCTTCGGTATAGCGCCGGGCGTATTTATCGTGGGCGAGGATAAGGTCGGCGGCCAGGATGGCGGGGCGCACCTTGCTCACATCGGCAATGACGCAGTTCACACCGGCGGCAATGACCATGGCCACGAAGGCGTTGTTAATCAGCTCACGGTCGGGCAGGCCAAAGGAGGCGTTGCTGACGGCCAGCGTCAGGTTCACCCCCAGTTCCTTCTTAATCAGGCGGGCGCCCTCTATCACGGCTAGGCCTGCGGTCATATCGGCACCCACCGCCAGACTGAGGCAGTCAATGATGATGTCGTCAGGGGGGATGCCTACTGCCCCCGCCCGCTGCACTATTTTGCTGGCGATAGCCAGCCTCCGCTGGGCGTCGTGGGGGATGCCTTCATCATCCTGCACCAGGCCGACGACGGCGGTGCCGTATCTTTTGACCAGGGGCAGGACTTTGGCCAGGGACTTTTCCTCGCCACTGACCGAGTTAATCAGCGGCTTGCCCTTGTAGACCTTGAGGGCTGCCTCCAGCGCCTCGGCGTTGGCGCTGTCAAGGCAGAGGGGTATATCTACCGTCTCCATCACCGCCTGCACCGCCCTGGGCAGCAGGGCTACCTCGTCGACACCGAATATATTAACGTTGACATCAAGGATATCGGCACCGGCTTCAGTTTGAGCCTTAGCTTCCCTGCGGACAATATCCAGGTTCCCCACTTTTAGCGCCTCGCCCAGTTTCTTCTTGCCCGAAGGGTTAATACGCTCGCCGATAAGCACTGTCGGCTGGCTGTCGCTGATGAGCACTTCTTTGCTGGCGCTGGTTATCCTGGTCTCCATAGTTTCACCTTCCCTCTATTATTTGACTAATGGCTGTTGCAAGCTGGAGTATTTCTACTGCCAGCTATATTTAACCACCGGCGCTTCCGGGTCGCTGGTCCATTCCTGCGCGGCGCCGTCAAATATCTTGACATCGGTGTATCCCAGTAGCTCCCGCAGCAGAAAGCACCAGGTGCTGGAATATCCCCCGACACCACAATAGATGATGATTTCCCGGGACTTGTCCCGCCCGACGACCCCGGAGGCTAACTCTCTGATTTCCCGGATGCTCTTATAGCTTCCTTCTTCAGTCCAGACCCAGGGAGCGGGCAAACAGACGGCACCGGGGATATGGCCCGGTTTTTCGGTAAAAAGGTCCTGCGTTACCCCGAAGAACTCGTCAGGGGTTCGGCTATCAATGATGACCGATTCGCCCAGCTTCTTTTTAACATATTCCTTGTCGACGAATATTGCCTTATTCAGTTCGCTTTTGTAGGCTATTGGCTTTGGCTTGACCATTTCATCGGACAGCGGTTTTCTCTCTTTTAGCCACTTGTTGTAGCCCCCGTTGAGAATAGCCACGTTATTAACGTCGGCATATATCAGCGTGCAAGCTACCCTGGTGGCATCGGCGATGTCGTGGTGGATATCTGTTTTATTAACCACCACTACCCTGGAATCACTCTTTATCCCGGCAGAGCCGATAGTATTGAAGAGCGCCTCGACTTCGGGTAATTCCAGAAGGAGTCCCTGCTTGGTGACCACCCATGACGAGAAAGGGACATTTATGGCGCGGGGAATATGCCCGGCTTTATAGTTGTCGTTAGTTCTGATATCAATTATAACCAGTTTCGGTTCATCAATATTCTTGGCTAACCAGTGAGTGGAAATGATAGGAGGAATCGCTCTCATTTGTGACCTCTGCGGTGAGATTTTAACCTTCCTATCAGTCAATTTTCGTTCTCTTACCTTCCTTCAGCCGATACCTGCCCAGATAGCTTGCCTGGACAAAGGTCTGGTTAAAGCCGGGGACATTAGCCAGCTCAATATAGCTGATTTTTGAGGCTGTTTTCTGCGCCTCGCCCCGCTTGCTGAGTGAGATTAGAGCCAGCCTGGCGCCGGTACCGGCAGCATTGCCTACCTGCTGGAAGCGTTCCGGGGGTAGCGCCGGCAGCATACCGATGACGATGGCATTATCAACATCGATGTAGCTGCCGAAAGCCCCGGCGATTATCACCTTCTGGATTTCCTCTTCCTCGTTACCGTGCTTTTCTAAGAGCATCTGGATGCCGGTGCGGATAGCGGCCTTAGCCAGTTGCAGTTCCCGCACGTCCTGCTGGGTGATGACGATATCCCGGCGCGCGCCTTTCTCCTTCTCGCTGGCGAGCACGAACTCCAGGCGTCCATTCTCAGAGCGCACCCGGGGGTGGTCCTGTTTCATCCTGCCCCCCTCATCCAGCAAACCCGCCAGGTAGAGCTGGGCCATGGCGTCCAGGATGCCGGAGCCACAGATGCCAATCGCCGGCGCTTGGTCAATGGTCTGGTATTGGATTTTGTTATTGGCTATACGTATTCTTTCTATAGCGCCGCTGGCTGCCGGCATGCCGTCCTTGATATGCCACCCTTCAAAGGCAGGCCCGGAGGCGCAGGAGGTGGTAACTATCTTGGCGCCGTCTATTAGGGAGACCTCGGTGTTGGTGCCGATGTCTATAGCTATTGTCATGCCTTTACTCTTGGGGTCTATAGTCAGCAGTACCGCGGTGTGGTCGGCGCCGACAAAGGCGGCGATGTTGGGCAGCAGGTGCAGGTAAGCCCCGGGGGCGAATTCTAGCCCCAATCGGCTGGCTTTAATATCCAGCGCTTTGCTTACCGCGGGCACAAAGGGGGAGAGGGCCAGTTGCCCTACCGGCAGTCCGACCAGCAGGTGGTGCATGGCGGTATTGCCCACTATCACCGAGTCGATAATCTCTTCAACTTCAGCACCGGCCTGGGCGCAAAGCTCGCTGGCCAGCTTGTTTATGGCGGCTATAATCACCTTCTGCAGCTGTGCCCCTTTAGCCGGCGATTTCATGGCATAGTAGATACGGCTTATGATGTCGGCCCCGAATCGGGACTGGGGGTTGGTGTCTCCCTTGGCGGCTAGGGTCTTTCCCTGGCTGAGGTCAACCAGATAGCCGGATACCTTGGAGGTGCCCACGTCTACCGCCAAACCCAGCTGGCGGCTGGGCCAGGGGCCAAAGGCGATTACTTCACCAGCGCGGACCGAAGCCCGGCATTGCCACTTCCAAGAGCGCAGCTTGGGCGATAGCTGGCGCAGGGCAGCGATATCAATTTCCTTGCAGTCTAGCTTGTGCTGGCGGTTTAACGATTCTAGCAGGCGGTCGCCGTCAGCCTGGGGGTCGGCTAGAGACGGCGCTATTAGCTTGACCTGGTAGGCCATAGCCGCTGGCTCAGGAGGCACGGCTATCTCCTGTCCCTCCACCTGCACCCGCTGCAGGGTAGTCAGTGAGCTCGGCGGCAGGTTCAGTTTGACTTCGCTAGTGGGATAGGTCTGGCAGGCAAGGCGCCAACCGGCTCTAAGTTGCTGGCGGGAAAAGGCTTTTAGTTCACTAGCAGTTGGCTCTGAGGCCGTTCCGGCCAAAAGCTGCACCTGGCAGGAGTGGCAGCCCCCCTTGCCGCCGCACAGGCTGATAATGCCCACGCCGAGGCGGTGGGCGCAGGCCAGAATAGATTCACCTGCTTGGCACTGCCCGCTTAAGCCCAGAGGCTCAAAGGTAATCTTGTGGGTTTTCATCGTCAAAGAAATCTTTACCAGACGCCGGCTATTGGCTCTTTTTCTTTAAGTCTTTTTCCAGTACTTCTCCCTCAGCTCGCGCTTCAAAATCTTGCCGGCGGGGTTCTTGGGCAGGGCATCAACAAACTCAACCGATTTGGGCGCCTTATAGCCGGCTAGGTTCTTTTTGCAGAAGGCGATAATCTCCTCGGCGGTGACGCTGGCTCCCTTCTTGGTGGCGATTACAGCGTGAACCCTCTCCACCCAGTACTGGTCGGGGACGCCGATGACCGCCGTCTCCAGGACGGCGGGGTGGCGGTAGAGGACCTCCTCCACCTCCCTGGGGTAGATGTTCTCCCCGCCGGAGATAATCATGTCCTTTTTGCGGTCGGCAATATAGATATAGCCCTGTTCATCGTAGTAGCCAATATCACCGGTATGGAGCCAGCCGTTGACCAGGGTAGCCTTGGTATCCTCGGGCTTGTGCCAGTATTCAACCATGGTCTGCTTGCTCCGAACCGTTATCTCACCGGCTTTGCCGAGCTCGACATCTTCCCCTTTCTCGTCCAGAATCCTGACCTGCACCCCGATATCAGGCCGCCCCGCCGAGGAGAGCTTCTTCTGTTCCTTCTCCGGTTTGTCCAGAACATCATGGTCCTCTTTGGAGAGGTGGGAAATGGCGGGGCCGCTCTCACTCTGCCCGTACCCCTGGGCAAAGATAGGACCGAAGACCTTCATCCCCTTCTTTAAGACCTCTAAGGGCATGGGTGAGGCGCCGTACCACAGGAACTTTACTGAGCTGATGTCATACTTTTTGAGGTCGGGCAGGTTGAGTATTGCCGCCAGGTGGGTGGGCACAAAGTCCATGTGGGTAGCCTTCTCCCTCTGGATAATCTCCAGCGTTTCGGCGGCGTCAAAGAATTTGACGATAACGTTGCACCCCGCGGCGTAGAGGGAGGAGCGGAAATGGGTGTTGCCGGCAATATGGAAGAGGGGCGTTATCTGGATGCGCTTATGCCCCGGTTGAAGCTCCATATCTACAATCAGTATCTTGGAGTCTTCTATGAGGCGGCATTGAGTATACAGGGCGCCCCGGGGCATGCCGGTGGTGCCGCTGGTATAGATAATGCAGACGGGGTCGTCCTCTTCCACATTGACATCAGGCTCCTCCCCCGAAGGTGATTTCAGCAGCTCATCACGGGCTATCATATCGGGGGCAGAACCCTCGATGCAGATATAATTCTTGACCTTGGGCAGGCGATTCTTTAAGGAAGCGGCAACTTCTATTAATTCCTGCCCGACGAAAAGGGTGTTAGCCTCAGAGTAATTGATGATATACTCAAGCTCGTCGGCTTTCAACCTGGGGTTAAAAGGCGAGGCAATGAATCCCCCCTTCATTGATGTGCCGTATGCCTCGACAAAGCCGAGGCAGCTCCAGGATAGAATGCCCAGCACATCCCCTTTCCTCACCCCCATCTTATGCAGGGCATTAATCAGCTTGTTCACCCTGGTATTAAACTCGGAGAAGGTTATCCTGGTGTCTCCGTAGACGAAGGCTTCCTGGTCGGGATAGAGCAGGGCATTTCTATAGATTATATCTGGCCAGGTGCCAACGTTATACCGGGATAGTTCCTTCATTAGAAGACGTTTCGACATCGCTTAATTACCTCCTAGAGTCATAACGACGATGATATTTTGGCTCCGGGCTATAAAAAAGACTAGCAACATACTAAACTGTATGGTATTAAACTGTCAATGGCGCTACCGCTGACATAAAAGCTGACCTTGAAATCTGGCTTTAATTTGAGTATAATCCTGCTCTAGTATCGTCTACTTTAGACCCTGGTTAAAGCTTTAATCATGATTATCCAGAGTGATTTTGACGGCACCATTACTGAAGAGGACGTTAGTTTTATCTTGCTGGACACCTTTGCCCAGGGGGACTGGCGAAAATTGTTCCAGCAGTACCGCCGTAACAAGATGTCGGTTGGCGATTTCAATACCAAAGCCTTTGCCCTGGTCAAAGCCGATAGCGGGGAGATGCTGCGGGTTGCCCGGGATGAGGTCAGGCTGCGCGCGGGGCTTCATAAACTGGTAGACTATTGCCAGGAGAGAGGCTTTCGTTTCCTGATTGTAAGTAACGGGCTGGATTTCTATATAAAGTCAATCCTGGAGAGCGTTGGCCTGGGGAATATCGAAGTACACGCCGCCCAGACCCGCTTCCACCCCGGCGGGCTCCAGGTCCAGTATATCGGCCCCGATGGCAACCCGTTGAGCAAGGGTTTCAAAGAGGCTTATACCAAGGTCTTCCTCAAGCAGGGCTACCGGGTGGTATATGTGGGCAACGGGCCATCGGATATTGCCTCGGCCTCTCTGGCGCAACACATTTTCGCCAGGGATGGGCTGCTGGAGGGCTGTAAGGAGAAGAAGCTATCGTGTCAGCCCTTTGATGACCTCAATGATATTGTCCGGGGCCTGGAATCTCTGTAAGCGCGGCTCTATTCTAGAGCAATTTTTTAATCTTGGCTATTGAAGCTTGAGCCGCTATTTCCCCCTGTTCAATGCAGTCCCGGATTCGGTGGAAGTCGCCGTAGCCTATGTTTGGTAGCTGTGGTTCAATGACTATATCTGCCTCCTCCAGGTTAGCCCTGACCATTGAATAGGAGGCAATGTATATTGATTGCAGCATCACGTGGAACATCCCGGGCTGTTTGGGCTTTTTGGCCGGCGGCTCTTTGGCACCCTTAGGCGTTACCACATTGACGGCAATAACAATGTCCGCCCCCATTTCCCTGGCTGTTCTCACCGGCACCGGGTTAACCAGGCCGCCATCGACTAAATACCTATCCTTCCATTTGACGGCGGTGAATATTACCGGGATAGAAATGCTGGCCCTTACTCCCTCCAGCACCGGCCCCTGCTTGATTACCACCTCCTCACCGCTCTCGATATCAGTAGCCACACAAGCCAGGGGTATGGTTAAATCGCTAAAGTCTATATCGCCGATAACTGACTGGAGCAGTCTCTTAATCTGGGCGCCTTCAACGAAACCGCTTCTGGGTATGGCCAAGTCCACCAGGGAAAAGAACTGCATCCAGCCTATCTTTGTGACCAGCTCTTTTATCTGATAGGCGGGCTTGCCTTGAGCGTAAAGGGCGCCGATGGCAGCGCCGGCGCTGGTGCCGGCTATCACATCAATGGGGATACCCTCCTTTTCCAGGACTTCAAGCACGCCGATATGGGCCATCCCCCGAGCCGCCCCGCCGCCCAGAGCCAGCCCAACCTTTCTTCTGCTCAAATCCAGGCTACCTCTCTACTCCCAAAGTTTCTCAATATCTTCTTTGGTTTTCTCGTTGGGGGCAAAGCCCCGGTAGGACTCAGCCGAGCCGTACTCCCTGGTCCTGACCACCACCGGCATGGGCACGGCGTGACCGAAGATTAGTGCCTGTTGCTTGGATTCCAGCTTGGATAGTACCGACTTAAACTCGTTCTTATTGATGACACCAGCCAGCACACCATCGACGTCCCGCTCGTTGTCCAGCAGGCAGGTGAGCTTGGTGCCCATCTGCGACATGACTTCGCTATCGATGCCGCTGGGCCGCTGGTCGATGACCAGCAGGGTAACATTATACTTTCTCATCTCGCGGGCGATAGTGCCGAAGATGGTCTGCCCGGCGACCTCGGGGTTCAGGAAGCGGTGAGCCTCCTCGATGGTTATCACCAGGGGGTGGGGTGGGGCAGCATCCTCGCCCATGGCTTTCTCCGTCGCTTCCCGGTAGCGGGCATGGATGCGGCGGGTGAGCAGGTTAGCCACCAGGATATAGGCGGTGATATCGGTGTATCTGCCGAACTCCAGAATGACGTTTGTCCCCGAATCAAGATATTCCAGGATGCGCTTGACGGTGTTATCCGGGGCACTGGCTACCAGAAAGGGGAGCCGCTTGATGGTCGCCAGCCCCCTTTGCAGGTTCTGAAGGGTGCTCTCGTGTATTTTCAGGTCTTCGGGCAGTTCCTCAGCGCTTTTAAGGTTGAGGGTATCCTCCAGCCAGCTCTTGCCGAATTTTCGGGATAGCTGGTAGACGGCCTCAACGGCAAGCTCGGTGAGGTTCAGGGTCTGGCGCAGCAGGGCAATATCCTCCGGCTCTATCTCGTCATAGCCTATCCTGACGACAAAGTCGGTGCTCACCTTGCGGCGCCTTGAGCCTTCCTCGTCAAGGGTGAAGACGGCTACCTTTGACGGGAAGAGCTGCTTTAGGGCTTTGACCTTCCGCCCATGTTCGTCACGGCTTTCCCAGCCGTATTCGCTGTGCATATCAAAGACCAGGTTTACCGCTGCCCCTTTCTGCAGCATGCCGATGAGGAGCAGCCTGGCGAGGAAGGTCTTGCCGGTGCCGCTCTTGCCGAAGACGCCGTTGGAGCGCTTGACCAGCTCCTCCAGGTCGAGGCAGACCTTGGTCTCCATATCCAGCGGGGTGCCGATGAAGAACCTCTTTCCCTCCTCGGTGCCGAAGACCAGCTCCACGTCCTGCTGGCTGGCCAGCTTCACCACCGAGAAGTGGCTGGGCACGGTCTTTACCGGCTGGGGTCCCTCAAGCATGGCGGTGGCATCACCGCTGATGACCAGGGTGGGGGAGACATGAAGCGTGCCGAAGGTGCTGGTCCCGGCTAACACCTCGGCGATGAAGGGGTCGGTGGTATCGGGTGGGGTGAGGCTGAGCTTCTGGTCGGTAACACCTAAGCTGACATCGGTTATCATGCCGAAGAAGCGCCGCTTTGCCCCCTCAATGGTGACAAACCGCCCCACCGCCATATCCTCAATGGAGGCTGAGCTGTCAAGCTTGACCTCCACCCCTTTGTTAAGCGAGCCGGAGACAACGATGCCCAGGCGTTCGCTCATTATTTAATCCTCCCCAGAATGGCTTTGAGCTGGTTGAGGTTGCCGCTGAGCAGGATAGCCAGCTCCTTGCCCGCCGCCACCAGGAAGGCGCGGGGGTCGGGGTGTGCCTGGCTCATCTGGCGCAGCGAGGCGCTAACCAGTTCTTCGCTGGCAACCGGTAGATGGGTGTTGAGCAGTATATTGAGGAAGTCAAAGGACTGCCCGAATTCCTTGACCTCTTGGGGTGAGCAGAGGTGAACGAAGCTGTGGATTCGGGCGGGCTGGGGCGGCAGGTGATGATAGAGCTTTTTATCTTTTTTGTGCCCTACCACCAGGGCGCCAAATTCGCTTCTGAGCAGTTTCATCAGTTGGGGGGAAGAGCGGTATATCTCCTCTTCGTTTTTCTCGTCCTTGCCCCGGGCGATGGGGCGCCGACCTGGCTCCAGGCTGGTGGTGGTGGCGTTATAGACGATGCCGTATAGCTCCACGGACGAATCCTTGGTCTTGACCAGACTGCCCAGCGGCGGAATTTCATATAGCTCGTAGCACTGGGCGACAAAACCGGTGGTGCTGGCTTCAATTACCTCGCCGACCCTTTGCTCTTCGGTCATTATTTCTTCCCTCACCCTTACTTGGACAACGCCTTCCTGCCGATAACCTCCTGCTTGGTGTGCCACCTCTGGACAGTCTCAATTACCTCATCAGGGTGGTCGCAGACTCTGAGCAGGTTAAGGTCTTCTTCGGAGATAAAGCCTCTGGCCAGGACCGAACTCTTCAGCCAGTCCAGAAAGCCTTTCCAGAACTGGCTATTAAATACTATCACCGGGAAGGGTCTTGTTTTAAGGGTCTGTATCAGGGTCAGCACCTCGGTCAGCTCATCAAGCGTGCCCAGGCCGCCGGGCATTATAACAAAGGCGGCGGCATATTTTACCAGCATGACCTTGCGCACAAAGAAGTGATGAAAGATTATCGTCTTTTTGGCGTAGACGTTGCAGGCCTGTTCCTCGGGCAGTTCAATATTCAGCCCCACCGAGGTTACATCGGCCCTCAGCGCCCCCTTGTTGGCTGCCTCCATCACCCCCGGGCCCCCGCCGGTTATGATGTTAAAGCCCGCCTTACCCAGCTTGTAGGCTATTTCCTCGGTCTGGGCGTATAGCTGGTCATCGGTTTTGAGCCGGGAAGAGCCGTATATGGTTACCGCCGGCTCGATACCGGTGAGGGTATCAAAGCCCTCCACCAGCTCCCCAATGATGCGGAACATGCGCCAGGACTCTTCCTTGGCCAGTTCGTTTATTTCGTATTTAATTGGCATGTTGTCCTCCCCCCTTGCCGGCACTAAGGCATTTTAAGCCATATTATAATTTTAAACCTTATTCCCTTTAAGGTTTTTATAAAGTGACCCTATCCCCTTCCCCTAAAGGGGAGGAGAGGATTAGAAGGACTTTGCCCTTCTAACTTCCCTACTTCTTCTCTTTTTTCTGCTTGGGCTTCTTTACGTTCTTTCTGCCTTTACTTCCCATTTTAGCCTCCTCCGTGATTAGTCTGGTTAATTTACCCACACCATAAGCCAAAACAGCGTAGCCAACAATTATACAGATTATTCCGGTAATCGCCGCCCAATTTGTTTGTACTGTTTGTATAAGAGCTACCCCAAATGCCACAAACCCTAAGAACCATTCTATGTGGTTTATTCTGGCAAAAGATACCTCATTTATAATCTTCCGCCGTTTCTTATCAGGCATAAATCTGTTTATACCTAAAAAATACAGGCTGGATAGCATGAAGATTCCGCC
>CAZQXA010000031.1:0-12194 GCA_964597155.1 uncultured Dehalococcoidales bacterium | reverse complement strand
GAGATAGGGCACTGGGGCTTTGAGTGCCAGGCCCAGGCGGGACTGCATATTCTTGAGGCCTTCCATCTGGTTGAGATAGAGGATATCAAGACTGGGGAGGCTATCACCGAGCCGGGCAAGAGGGGCAGCATGGTGGTCACTACCTTTGACCGTTTTGCCCACCCCTGCATCAGGTTCGATTCCAAAGATATTATTGAGTGGAATGCCAACGAATGTGAGTGCGGGCGGACATTCAGGTTACTAAAAGGGGGCGTTGTTGGCCGCGCTGATGATATCACCAAAGTAAAAGGGGTGCTCCTGGCACCGACGGCTATCGAGGAGGTGGTGAGGGATATTCCTGAGCTTGGTAGCGAATACGAGGTAACAGTAACTAAGAAAGGTGATATCGACGATATAACACTGAAGGTAGAGGTAGTCCCGGGGCAGGAGAGAAATGTTGATGCCATCAAAAACAGGCTGACCAACCAGCTCAGGTTAAAGACCGGGCTGGGATACAACCTGGAGTTTCACGACTATGGCACCTTACCCCGCTATGATGTTAAGGCGAAAAGATTCAAAGACCTGAGGCCTAAGGAGTAGCATGGCAAGAGAAGAATACAAAATAGAGGATATGGCCAAAAAGATTCAGATACTCAAGCAGACCGCCACCGAGCTAAAGCGTATCTCGGGTGGTATTCAAGCCGTAGACAGAAATGTCGACCGTATCCTGGCCAGTATCAAGATGCTGGAGATAAACATCAGCGACGTTAAGGGTCTCCTTTAATTTTAGCTCCTGTCCATCCGGGCAAGCAGCCAGGAGAGCCATTTATCAATCCCCTCGCTGGTAACACAGGAAATAGGAAAAATTTTTACCTTCTGGTTTATCCCCTTGATTGCCCGGGAAAAAGCGTCAACATCAAACTTCAGGTAGGGCAGCAGGTCAATCTTATTTATCAACACGACGTCCGCCTGGTGGAACATCAGGGGATACTTAAATGGCTTATCGTCGCCTTCAGGGGTGCTGGAGACTAAAACCCTGATGTCCTCACCGAGGGTAAACTCGGCGGGGCAGACCAGGTTGCCCACATTCTCAATAAGGAGCAGCTCAATATCTGCTAATGGCAGGCTAGGCAGGGCGGTAGAGGTCATATTGGCATCAAGGTGACATTCCCCGCCGGTATTTATCTGGACCACGGGCACGCCTTCCTTAGCTACGGCTTCGGCATCCAGGCTGGAGCTTATATCGCCCTCAACGACCCCGACTTTTGTTTTACCTTTTAGCCGCTTTATCGTCTCCAGGATAAGGCTGGTCTTGCCCGCCCCCGGCGAAGACATTACATTGACCACGAAGACATGGTGGCTATCAAACAACTGCCGGTTTTTCTGCGCTATCTGCTCGTTAGCGTCCAGAATGTCCTTAACTACCTTGATTTTCATTTATTCCACCTCGATGCTTTCCACAAAAAGTTCCTTACCAGCTATGATTTCCATATTATTACTCTGACAGTAGGGGCAAGTCCAGTTGAACTCACCCAATTCAAAATCTTTGCCGCATTGACGGCACCTAGCCGTGGTCGGAATCACCCTGAAAGAAAGAGCCGCCCCCTGGGCAGTGGTGCCTTTGCTTAAGAAATCGAAGTAGAACTGGACGGCTCTGTCCACCACTCCGGTCATCTCTCCGATGACCAGGTTGATTTTAGCCACGCTCTTAGCCTCAGCCTTTTCCGCCTCTCCCAGCACCAGGTCGAGCATACTCTGAGTTATTGCCAGTTCATGCATCTTTAACAAATCCTGGGGAGTAAATCCCCGACTAACATATCAACGATTCTTGAAGTCTCCAGAACGGTCTTCATCACCACCCGCCCCGGAGGCTTCGCCCCCACCTCCCCGATAATGGCGGCGTTTTTGCCGTACTTATTCTTTTTCATGGCTTTAAGAACCCTATCGGCAACCTCAGCCGGTACTATCGCCACCAGCTTGCCTTCGCAAGCGACATAGAGGGGGTCAAAGCCCAGCATCTCGCAGGCAGCCAACACCTCCTCCCGCAATGGAACCTTATCCTCCTCAATCCTGATGCTTACCCCAGACTGCCCGGCCAATTCGTTCAAAGTAGTCGCTAGCCCCCCTCGTGTCGGGTCTCGCAGGCAGTGGATATTGGGGCTGGCTTTGAGCATCTCAGCCACCAGGTCGCCAAGGGGGGCGCAATCGCTTGAAAGCTTTGTCGAAAAGCTCAACCCCTCCCGCTGGCTGATTACGGCGATGCCGTGGTCGCCGATAGTCCCGCTCAAGATAACCTTATCCCCGGGCCTCGCCTTATCGCCAGAGATGTCAACTCCCTCAGCTATTATACCGACGCCGGCAGTGTTGATAAACAGCCTATCGGCGCTCCCCCGGGGCACCACCTTGGTATCCCCGGTGATGATTGCCACCCTTGCCTCATCAGCCGCTCGCCGAACCGAGTCCACGATTTGTTCAAGCTCGCTTAGAGCCAACCCCTCCTCGATAATAAAGGAAAGCGACAGATAAAGCGGCTTAGCCCCGCTCATCGCCAGGTCGTTCACCGTGCCGCAGACCGCCAGCTTGCCGATGTCCCCGCCGGGGAAAAATATGGGGCTGACCACATAGCTATCGGTGGTGAAAGCAAGCTTGCCGCTTAGAGCAAAAACGGCCGAGTCGTCCAGCCGGTCTAAAAGAGGATTAGCCAGTGCCTTAACAAAACTTTTCTCGACAAGCTCATGAGCCAGCCTGCCGCCGCTGCCATGGGCCAGTAAAATCTTATCCTCCAATACCCCCTCCATAAAGGTAATAAGCCGAGCAGCTACCTTCAGCCGAGACCATGCAGGGCCCTATTGGATTTTCCGGAGTGCAAACCTTGCCGAAAAGCGGGCAATCATCCGGCGTCTTGACACCGCGCAGGATATCGCCACAGAGGCAGCCCGCCGGCTCAACAGTCGGCCCCGGCTTTAATTCAAAGTTAGCTTCAGCATCAAAGCGCCGATACTTTGCTTTTAGCTTCAAGCCACTATCAGCCACCTCGCCTATTCCCCGCCACCGGGCCGGCGAAGACTCAAATACCCGCTCCATTAGCTTCAAGGCCTGCTGGTTGCCCTCAGGGCGCACCCCCCGCCGGTAGGCGATTTCAACCCGGGACTGACCCTTTTCCACCTGCGTCACCAGCATATCCACGCTCTGTAATATATCTAAAGGCTCAAAGCCAGAGATAACGCAGGGGATACCGTAGTCAGCGGCGATAAATTCCCAGGGGTGGGAGCCGATAATGGCGCTGACATGCCCGGGACAGATAAGCCCGCTAATCCTGACCTCTCCTGAATCAAGCAGTGCCCGAATCACCGGTGGGCAGAGTTTATGTAAAGAAAGCACATAATAGTTTCTTATCCCCTTTTCCTCCGCCTGAAGGATAGAAGCGGCGATGGTGGGGGCGGTGGTCTCAAAGCCGATGCCTAAAAAAACCACCGACCTATCGGGGTTGCCCTCGGCTATCTTGATGGCGTCCATGGTGGAATATACCGTCTGAACTTGAGTGCCATCAGCCTTGACCTTCTGCAGGCTGGAACGGCTGCCGGGCACTTTAAGCATATCGCCGAAGGTGGTGATGATTACCCCAGGAACCTGAGAAAGGGCAATCGCCTTGTCCAGGTCAGCGTTGGCGGTAACACAGATAGGACAGCCCGGCCCCGATACCATGTCAATGGTTTTGGGCAGGACCTGGCGGATGCCGTAGCGGAAAATGGTCACGGTATGGCCGCCGCAGAACTCCATAAAACGCGCTTGGGTTCGGGAGCGGTGATTAATCCGGGAGATTAGCCCCCGAGCCAGCTCCGAGCGCCGAAATTCAGAGATAAACTTCAATCCTCCACCCCCTCGGCTATCTCCCGCAAGATCTCCAGCGTCTCTTCAGCCTCTTTTTGATCGAGGACATTTATGGCGTAGCCGGTGTGCACCAGCACATAGTCGCCCACCTTGGCTTCCGGGGTGAGCCAGAGGCTGATGCGGCGGGTTATGCCGCCAATCTCGGCTTCAGCCTCTTTGTCCTCTATTGATGTAATTAGCGCTGGTATGGCTAAACACATAGCTTTATCTTCCTTTGCCTGCTTTCCTCTTCTCTCGTTTCCCGCCACTTTTTTCCAGTTTTTCAAATTCTTCAGAATCTCTCTTTGCTAGCTTACGTAAAGTAACAAGTGGCTCAATGTCCACCCACCTTGCAACCATCACATCAATATGCGATTTCATCCCGATGGCGGGAATTGCTAGACCTAACAGATCAAGATCTCTAACAGTTTTCACGACTGCATCCACGCAAGGTTCATAAAGTACGTCTCCATTCCAATCATCAGTTTTTTCGATACTCTCCTTGGATAGCCCTTTCGAAGTTTGCAGCTCACCTTTCAGTTCACTTGCCAAAAAGCGTGCTAGCTTATAATATAATTCGATAGCCCTATAACCAGCCAAAGCCACGAGGGGGAACTCGTCCCCAAATAATTCCAATCTCGCAATGCCGATAGCCTTAGCCTGTTTGTCCCACTGCAATTTAGTAGCACCGATTTCATCTAGTAGATCTATAAAGTCCATAGAATAACGTGTTTCCTTCAATCGTACAAGAAGATCAACATAGCTACTACGCATTTCATCTATAACTGCTAGATTACTAGCCAAGTCTCTCTGTATTGGTCGAATCGCACCTTCTATGTACGCATTCGCTATAGACTCGCGGGTGAGCCGCACATCTTCGTGAGCAAGCTTAACCTTTTCCCTTCTTTGCTCCAACAGCCCATTCACGAGATGTGCCAGTAGGGTGAACAAGCCACCTACGCCTAAGCCAATAATTACGATCACCCAATCAGGTACATTCCCCATTTTAGCCCTCCCTTAGCCAGACACGTGGCTCTTCCTAAATCTCTTTTATCTCCTTGCCAATGCTAAAGGCGTCGGCGAAGGCTTCGCCGATGGCATGGTATTTGCTGGGGACAAAGATAAACGGCCTGACCTTGTTCATATCCGGCTGGCCATCGGTCAGGCAGTCCTCGGAGACATGGGCTTCCACCACCTTGCCGATGACCAAGGCATGGCTCCCCATATTAAGAATGTGAAGAACCTCACATTCCAGGTTGATAGGGCACTGCTCGATAAGCGGGGCACCGCCTGTCTTGCCATAAAAGACCTTAAAACCGCAGTCCTTTACCTTGTCCGTCTTAGCGCCGGAGATGATGCCGCAGTAATCGGTTTCCCTGACCAGTTCGCGGGAGGGAATGTTGACCGAGAAGGTCAGGTTATGGCGGATGCCCTTAAGGGAGTGGCGGTGGTGCTGCAGGGCGATGGAAATAGCCGGAGGGGTGCCAGCGACGACACCAGTCCAGGCGACGGTAGCGAAGTCAGGTTTGCCATCAACATCAGCCCCGACCAGAACTGTGGGGTGGGGCCAGAGCATGGGATGAGCTCCCATTTTTACTTTTTTCATTTTCTTTCTCCTTTATTTTAGATGTCCTACTTCCCACCCAACCCACCCTCATAGGCTAGCGCCTCTAAAACTCTCATTCCCCCACCCCCATTAGAGTGGTGCCCTCCTTTCCCCCCAAGGCGAGGGGGGATAAAGGGGCAAATAAAAGAAGAGTTAAAGAGAGGTATAACCTCTCTCGGGTGGGAGGGTGGGAAATAAGACCACCTCTAAAAACTAGCCTTCCTTAATTATATATATGAAGACTCTGCTCTCTCTAGATATCGGCAAAATTGGCAATCACCGCCTGCCCTAAAGAAATACCGCCGTCGTTACAGGGCACCAGGTGATGAGTAAGCACACTAAAACCTTCTTTTTGCAAGGCAGCGATAGCTAACTTTAATAATAGCTGGTTCTGAAAAACGCCGCCGCTCAGCGCCACCTGATTTATGCCCGTTTCTTTAGCCAGCAACCTGCACATCTTGGTTATTATCTCGGCCACAGTATGGTGAAACTTGAGCGATATTACCGGTACCGGGGTTTGATTCTTAAAATCCCTAACTATTGCTTTGAATAGTTCACCCAGCTTAACCACCCTCACTCCCCCCTCCTCAAGTATAGAGAAGGGATAAGACTCCGCCCTATCTATATCATCGGGAGCCAGCATCTCCAGCTCAATGGCTGCCTGAGCCTCGTAGTCAATCTCTCCCCTCACCCCCACCAGGGCGGAAACGGCATCAAAGAGCCGGCCGGCGCTTGAGGTTAAGGGCGAGTTTATCCTTCGCCCCAGCTGCTGCTTTATTATCCTAACCTCATCGGGACTAAGCTGGCTAAGCGGCAGGCCTTCCAGGGAAAAGTCCTGGCCAAATAATGTATAGAGATAACTTAACGCCATACGGTAGGGTTTTCTTATTGCCGCCTCACCGCCGACCAGGGGCACATACTCCAGGTGCCCCAGCCGCTGGAAATCCCGGTAGTCGGCGGTAAAAAATTCTCCACCCCAGATATTGCCGTCGCTGCCGTATCCGGTGCCATCCAGTGCCACCCCGATAACCGGCCCCTCAACCCCGTTATCCGCCAGGCAGCTTACAATATGGGCATGGTGGTGCAGCACCGGCACCGGTTTTAAACCTGCTTTCGACGCCGTTTCAAGGGCGTATTTGGTGGCCAGATAGTCCGGGTGCCTATCATAGGCTATAATCTCAGGCTCAATACGAAACAGCTTCTTATAGAGCCCGATAGTGTTCTCAAAGTGCCCCAGGGTCTCCTCGTTCTCCATATCGCCAATGTGCTGGCTTACAAAGGCGTGCTCGTCCTTGGTTAAGCAAAAGGTATTCTTAAGCTCAGCGCCACAGGCGAGAACCGGCTTTGACCGGAAAGGGAGGAAAATGGGATAGGGGGCGTAGCCCCGCGCCCGCCTTACCGCTTGAGGTCTGCCCGCCACCATAAAGACGCTATCATCATAGCGGGCGTAGATGCCCCGATTGTGAAGCAGAAAATAATCGGCAATGCCTTTAAGTCTTCGCAATGCTTCATCGTTGTCCTTGGCGATGGGTTCCTCGCTTAAGTTTCCGCTGGTCATCACCAGGGGCAGAGCCGTCTCTTTAAGCAGCAGGTGGTGCAAAGGCGTATAGGGCAGCATGACCCCCAGGTATTTCAGATTGGGGGCTACCGCCTTGGATATATCAGAGCCCGGCTTCCAGCCCAGGAGGACAATGGGGCACTGGGGTGAATCAAGTAATTTTCTTTCTTGGGAAGAGACCAGGCAGTGCTTTTCGATTTCCTGTAATGTGCCCAGCATCACCGCTAGGGGCTTGGAACGGCGCCTCTTTCTGGCTCTTAAAAGTTCTATCGCTTGGTCGCTGGTGGCATCACAGGCAAGCTGAAAGCCGCCCAGACCCTTGACCGCCAGGATTTTTCCCGCTTTTAAAAGCTGGCTTGCCGTTTTAATGACGTCATTACCATCAACCGGTTTGCCATTGCCGCTAACCAGCTCCAGGCTGGGCCCGCACTCAGGGCAGGCATTGGGCTGGGCATGAAAGCGACGGTCTAAGGGACTATCATACTCCCGCTGGCAGCGGGGGCACATCTTGAAATCTTGCATGGTGGTCTTGGGGCGGTCGTAAGGGATGTCCTCAATAATGGTAAAACGGGGACCACAGTTGGTGCAGTTGGTAAAGGGATAACCAAAGCGGCGGTCGGCGGGGGAGAAAATCTCGGCTTGACAGTCGCCGCAGGTGGCGATATCCGGCGAAACTAACTGGTACTCTCCCTCCCGGCTCAGGCTTTCCTCAATCTGGAACTCGGTATAACCCCGAGCCGGATAGAAGCTAACTTCGATATTTTCGATGCGCGCCATGGGAGGGGCTTGGGCTTCAAGCTCAGCCAAGAAACTAGCTACGGCCCCTTCGTCACCTTCTACCTCAATCTCCACATTACCCGAGGTATTGCGCACCCACCCTTTGAGGTGGTGCGTTCCAGCCAAGCGGTAGACAAAGGGCCTGAAGCCGACCCCCTGCACCACCCCACGGACACCTATTCTCGCCAATCTCTCTACTCTGGTCAGCCTCATCGCCTTAAAAGGAGGTTTTACCTATGGAGGGGACCAAGCCCGGTGACCTGGTCGATAAACTCGTTCACCGTGTTGCGGAATTTTGTTCCCTCAGAGGCGGAAATCCATTCTAGCCTTAATCTCTCCGGTTCTATGCCGAGTTGGGGGAGCGTTTTTTGGAGCAACATCGCCCGGCGCCTTGCCTTATAATTACCCGTGCTGTAGTGGCAATCCCCGGGGTGACAGCCAGCTATCATCACCCCATCGGCGCCCTTGGCAAAGGCATGTAAAATAAAGGAGGGGTCTACCCTGCCCGAACACATGGTTCGGATTACTCTGAAATTGGGCTTTATCTTCAATCTTGAGGTGCCTGCCAGGTCTGCCCCGGCATAGGAGCACCAGTTACAACAGAAGACTATAACCTTGGGCTCAAAATCAGTCACAGCCTTTCCTCCTCTATTATTTGCTCGGCGATGAATGGTATCCTCCTCTCCACCCCCGGGCTACAATTCTCGCCAAAGGTGGTATTATCCTCTATCTCCACAGCGTATATGCTGATATACTCGGGCATCTCATAGTGCAACCCTTGCCCAATCTCGTAGGCAGTGGCAATATTTATGCCATGAGAGGAAGAGAGACTGGCCGCGGGCTTCAAGGACTCCACCCCAAGCTTATAGAGCTCCCCCGGTCTACCTTTTTCCGTTATTATTGAATCAATGATAATGAGCTTATCGTAGCCCACTATGATATCAAGAAGGGCAATACCGCTTTCGCCGGTCTCGATTACTTCTAATTCAGACCTCTTTTCCTTGAGCCTGCGGGCAATTTCAATGCCGACCCCATCGTCGCTGAGAATGGAGTTGCCCACTCCCAGGATAAGCGTCTTCATATTATACTAGTTTTTGTCCTCTCCTCAAGCTTACAAAGAACAGGAGCTACAGGTATTGGAGGTGCAGGTGCTACAGGCGCTGCTGCCACCCGCCGCCGGTGACCCGTCAGAGCTTTTAGAAAACAAAGAAAGCACCCGCTGAGCGCTCTGGCCACAACTCGGGCAGGGAGCACTTTTGCCTGACTGGCTCATGGCCTTAAGCAACTCAAATTTGAGCTGGCAACCGGAACAGATATACTCGTATATAGGCATTATCCCGTCTTCTTATAAAAAGCTCCTCTTTAGACAGCGACCACTTCCTTGACCTCGGGTATCTCTTCTTTGAGCAATCGCTCAATCCCCTGCTTCAAGGTCATTTCCGCCACCGGACAGCCAGCACAAGCCCCCCTAAGGGCTACCTTAACCACTCCATCATCCACCCCCACCAGTTCAACGTCTCCTCCATCCGCCTGTAAGGCAGGCCTTATCTTGGCTAAAGCCGCTTCCACTTTCTCCTTCATGACTTCCTCCTTAACTTCGTAATGCGGTGTAAGCCTCGGCTATATTTTCTGCCAGGCTATCATTGATAGTTATTGCCCCCGAAGGACAGGCGCTGGCACATACGCCGCACCGCTTGCACCTAGACTCATCAATAACAACTGTCCGCTTACTCTTATTATCCGATACCATGCGGATGCCATTATAGGAGCAGAGGGCGAGGCAAACCCCACACCCGCTGCACTTATCCTGACTGACCTCAATTCCCGCTATCTCAGGCTGGAATTGCAGCACCACGCAGGCCTGACAGCTCCGGCACGGACCACAGCTAAGACACCTCCCCGCCTCCCGGATAGCTTCCTCCAGGGTGAAACCCCGCTCAAACATCTCAAAGCCCAGCCTCTCCTTCATCAGCGCCCACTCCAGCCCGGGCTGAGGCTGATATTCAGCAACAGGGATGGCGGCACCCTGGTAATCCTTCTCCCTGCCTACCTTGAGGTCCTCACCCCTAAGGTAGCGGTCTATGGATTCGGCAACTATCCTGCCGTCCCTCATCGCCTCGGCGGCAAAACCTATCTTCTTGACATCGCCGCCGATGAAAATCCCCTCCTGGCGATTGCTCACCAGGGTAATGGGATCAATATCAAGCCTTCCCTTCTCACTGAGCAAGCCCTCCTGCTGGAGAAACGTCCGCTCCACCCCCTGACCGATAGTCACCAGCAGCACGTCGCCCTCAAGATATATGGCGTCGCTACGGTCAAAGCGGGGATTGAAACCGCTTTCGTCAAACACCGATATGCACTTGGGACACTTTATTTTTTTGAACTTTCCTTCCTCCCCGATTATCTCCTCCACACCGCGGGAGTAGGTTATCCTTATGCCCTCCTCTTGAGCCCCTTCTATTTCTTCAACATCGGCGGGGATGCCATCCTTGGAAGATTTATCCTCATTCTCCAGGCAGACCAGGGAAACATCACCACCGAGCCGGCGGACGGTCCGGGCCACGTCAAAAGCCACATTGCCACCACCAACGACAATTACCCGCCGGCCATTGAAGAGCTGACGATAGAGCTGATGGGGAACCCTCCCCTGGTTAACCTCATAGAGGAGGTGCAGACCGGAGGCAACTCCATCCAGTTCGGCTCCCGCCACCAGCTTCCCCTCAAAGGTCAGCGGCCGGGGGGAGGGGGTACCGGTGGCAATGAATATGGCCCGGTAGCCACCTTTTTTCAGGTCGTCCAGCGTTTTCCCCACACCACCAACCTCAACCCCATATCTAACATCAACATGGGCAATTCTTATCAGGTTATCCACCGTTGAATCTATTACATTGGTCGGCAGGCGATACTGGGGTATATTGCGCAGCGCTCCTCCCAGCCGAGAGTCCCTTTCCAGAATAGCCACCTGATACCCCTTCCTGCTCAGCTCATAAGCGCACATCAGCCCCCCTGGCCCCCCACCAATCACGGCAATCTTTTCCCTGGTGGGATAGGGAAGGGCAAGCTTAGTTGCTAGATAGGGGAGGTAATGGTCAGTAATAAAGCGCTTGAGCATTGTCCTTCTTATCGCCCCGGTCTGGTCTTTATAATTACACCCATCCTCACAGAGCCCGCAAATATAGCTGCACACCATAAATAGAGGATTCTTGTCATAGATTTCATCCCCTATCTTTATTATCTGGCGGTAAGCCTCCTCACCATCCTGAGGAAGACGGGAAATCATAACGTTAGTGCGCTGAATATTCTCCCCGATAGGGCAGGATATCTGGCAAGGCGGCAGGCATACCTTCCCCGTCGCCTCATCAATTACCTCCTCAACCCCCACCCCCTTTTCCTCCCTTACCTCCTCTATTACCGGCATCTCGGTAACAGCGGGGGCAGCTGCCGGCCCCAGAGCCTCCCTGATTAGCTCCCCCAAGTCATCGAGGGCAAAGGGTTTAGGCAGATAATCAACGGCACCCTCCTTCATCGCCTGCACCGCTGTCTGTATTGAGGGATAGGCGGTAATAATAACCCCCTTGAGGTCGGGCCTTTTCGCCCTCGCCTCCTTTAATATCTCAATCCCATCCTTCCCCGGCAACCTCAGGTCAAGGATAACCACGCCGAAGTCCTGCTCGGCGACTGTCTTTAACGCCTGCTCCCCCTCCTCGGCGGTCTCTACCTGATAACCGAGGTCGGTGAGCCAGTCCCGCAAAGACTCTCGCACAATAGCTTCATCATCAACTACCAGTATCGGTTTCATGCTAACGCCTAATTAGTCTCTTTCCAGCTTCCTCACCAGGTTCCCCGCAGAGTCATAGACAGAGACTTCAAGGGGTATCCTGCCGGGGAGGGAATGGGTAGCGCAGGCATGGCAGGGGTCATAGGCTCTAAAGGCCATCTCAATCATGTTTAAAATGCCGTCGGGGACCTTACCCTTCTTTATCAGCGCCTTGGCTGCCTTCTCCACCGACATGTTGATTGCCGCCGAGTTATTCTGGGTGGCCACAATCAGATTGACCCCGGTGAGAATCCCCCGCTCGTCAGTCTGGTAATGATGGATAAGGGTTCCGCGGGGTGCTTCAACCACCCCAATTCCCTCTTTGGGCGTCGCCGTGGGCAGGTTTACGATGTCAGGCGAGGTGATTTCAGGGTCTTTAGCCAGTTCCAGCACCCGCTCGGCAGCATAAAGCGCCTCCACCAGCCTGGCCCAGTGGAAAGCCAGGGTGCTGTGGACCGGCTTGCCCCCCAGTATTTTATACATTTTTTCATAGGCTTGCTGAGCCAGCGGCGTGGCCATGCCGTCGGAGACGTTCAGCCGAGCCAGCGGCGCCACCCGGTAAACCCCGCTCTCCTTGCCGTCGACAA
>CAZQXA010000030.1:0-12382 GCA_964597155.1 uncultured Dehalococcoidales bacterium | reverse complement strand
GAACGCTCGCACCCAGCTCCGGGGGCTGGTGCTCTATCCACCTGAGCTACAGGGGCAGACGCAACTTAATATAATAACCTATAACTCAAGGATGATGCAAATCGGCTAGGCAACTCCCTTCGGTGCCCTCACCATAAGCACCGGTATCTCACTGGCCTGCACTACCTTTTGGGCAATACTGCCAAAGACCCATTTGGTCATCCCCGAGTGCCCATGGCTTGATATGGCAATTAGACTGGCACTATTTCCCTTAGCCGAGTTGATAATCTCCGAAGCCACGTCGCCAACCCTGAGTTCAACCTTTACCTCGCCCTTTTCCCCCTTCAAGCGCTGGTAGACCTTGTCTAGATATTCTTTAGCCTCAGCTTTGATTAAGGCCAGATGCTGTTCAGGATAAAGAAGGTAGTCCAGACCTCCGACGGTACGAATATGCTGCCCTGCCGGAACGACCCCAAGCAGGATAACCTTTACCTCCAGGTGGCGCAAAATCTCGCCGGTATAGGCTATTATGGCCTCACCAGCCGCCGAGCCATCCAGAGGAAGGAGAACACTGTTTAGCCGCCGTTTCCTGGGCGCTTTTTGCTGAGGCTGGGCAGCCTTGATAAGCAACAGCGGCACCCTGGTGGCATGAAGCACCTTGTTGGCTATGCTCCCCACTACCCAGGCGATTATGCCAGAGCGCCCGTGAGAGGTCATAACGATAAGGCTGACGCCCTTTTTGTCGGCATAGTCAATAATCCCCTCAGCCGGTTTGCCGGGTATAACCAGGGGGGTGACCCTTTTGATGCGTTTCCTCATCTGCCCGGCAATATCCTCAAGGTAAAGCTGGTGCATATGTTGATACTCGCTCTCCGCAGGCTCATTGATATGCACCAGGACAACCTCGGAACGGAAGCCTAAAGCCAGCTCTTGGGCATAGGGAAGGGCTAGCTCAGCTAGGTCGGAGCCATCTAACGGAACCAGAATCTTTTCCCACATTCTCTTCCTCCCCTTAAGCATATCTTATTACTAAATAAAGCCAGCACAAGCCAACCACCATAATCATCGCGGGAAAAGCATACTTACAGAACTTTCCCCAGCTGATAGGATAGCCCTCCCTTTCGGCAATGGCGGTGCCGACAACATTGGCTGAGGCACCAATGGGGGTAGCATTGCCGCCAATGTCTGTCCCCAGGGCTAAGGTCCAGGCCATTGTTGGCAGGCTCAAGCCCGCCGTCCGGGAAAGGTCAACGATTACCGGAACCATAGTAGCGGCAAAGGGGATATTATCGACAACGGCTGAGGCAAAGGCAGATACCCAGAGGATAAGCGGAATCACCAGAACCAGGCTGCCCCCGGATATATCACTGATGCCTTGGGCGAGCAAGGTCAATACCCCGGTCTCCTCCAAGCCCCCGACGCAGATAAACAACCCGATAAAGAAGAGCAGGGTGCGCCAGTCTACCCTCTTAATGATATGCCGAGCCCCCTTACCCGCAGCCAGCAGGGTAATCAAGGCGGCAATAACACCGATTAAGGCCATGGATAGGCCGGTTTGGGCATGGGTCACTATCAGGACCACTACCGCTGCGAAGATAGCCACATGTATCAGGAAGTGGCGACGGGAGGTTATAGCTTCGCTGGGCTCAGGATAGTGGGCATGAGGAGTATCGGAACCGGCGTGAGAAGAGGTAAGAGTCTTGCGGAAGACAAAGTAGAAGAAGACAAGAGCAAAAAGCATCCCTATCCAGGCGATGATGCCGGTATTAAAGGCAAAGTCGGTGAAATTATAGCCCAGGGCAGTGCCGATAATTATGTTGGGCGGGTCACCGGACATGGTAGCCGCCCCCCCGGTATTGGCGGCGAAAATCTCGGCAATTATCACCGGAACCGGGTCAAATTTAAGCAGGCGGGCAAGCTCAATAGTAACCATAGCCAGGAAGAGGAGCACGGTGATGCTATCAATGAACATGGAGAGGAAGCCTGAAAGCAACATGAAGACAACCAGTATAGGAATGACGCTGTAATTGACCATCTTAGCCAGAAGCAAGCATATCCAGCGGAAGAAACCAGCCTTGCCCAACCCCTCCACCATGGTCATCATGCCGCCAATAAAGATAATGGTCTGCCAGTTTATGCCGTAAGACTCTATAGGCTCCTGCCCCGGTACCCAGAACCTAAATTGCCCCAGCTGTTCCAGATTCAAAACGCTAATAACTGAATCCGGGCTTTTCATGACTGCCAGAAAGACGACCATGATGATAAGGCCGGCGCCAATCAGGGCAGGAATAAAACGATGCACCTTGCCAACAATGATGGCGATAAACATGAGAATGAAAATAGTGATGGCCAGGATTTGGCTTATCAGCATCTATTTAAGCTTACCCGAAGACAGAGAAAGACTTGAATTATTATAGCCGAAGTGATTTTGCCCGTCAAAGAAGGGGAAGACTTAGGCAGGGTATAATCTTTATATCTTTCCTCTAATAATAGTAATAGGGGCATGGATTTCTTCATTGTTTTCCATTATAATTGTTGCCATAAGCTCAAGGATGCAGCTTCTAATAGCCGGCGCTATTCAAAAGGAGGCAAAAGTGGTCAGCAGAAGCAGGAAGACAGACAAAGAACAGGTCCTCAAGGCGGTCAAGGAACAGAAGGTAAAATTTATCAACCTGTGGTTCACTGATATCCTGGGCTTCCTCAAGAGCTTTACCATCACCGTGGAAGAGCTGGAATCAGCCCTGGAGGGCGGGGCGGGATTTGATGGCTCCTCAATTGAAGGCTTTGCCCGCATTGATGAAAGTGATATGGTGGCCCTGCCCGACCCTACTACCTTTCGCCTGCTCCCCTGGAAACCAGATGAACACGCTACCGCCCAGATGTTCTGTGATATTTTAAAACCCGGCGGGCAACATTTTGAAGGCGACCCCCGCTATGTCTTAAAAAGAAACCTGAAACGGGCAGCCGACAAGGGCTACACCTTCTACGTGGGGCCTGAACTGGAGTATTTCTACTTTCAGGATTCAAAGGGAACCCAGACCCTGGACGAAGGGGGCTACTTTGATATGACACCCCTGGACGCAGCCACTGACCTCCGAAGAGAAACGGTGCTTACCCTGGAAAAGTTGGGCATCGGTGTTGAATATTCCCACCATGAGGTTGCTGCCAGCCAGCATGAGATAGATATGAGGTACACAGATGCCCTGACCATGGCTGACAATGTGATGACCTACCGTCTGGTAGCCAAGCAAATAGCCCTAAAGCACGGGGTTTATGCCACCTTCATGCCCAAGCCAGTCTTCGGCAGAAATGGTAGCGGCATGCATGTTCACCAGTCCCTGTTCCGCAATGGGCGGAATGCCTTTTTCGATAAGAGCGACAAGTATCACCTCTCCAAGGTAGCCAAGAGCTACATAGCCGGGCTGCTTGAGCACGCCCCGGAAATCACTGCCGTTACCAATCAGTGGGTCAATTCCTACAAACGACTGGTTCCCGGCTACGAGGCACCGGCCTACCTTTCCTGGGCGCGGGTAAACCGCGCTGACCTGATTCGAATCCCCGAGTATAAGCCGGGTCAGGAAAATGCCACCAGGATAGAGTTCAGGTCCCCCGACCCTGCCTGCAACCCCTACCTTGCCTTCAGCGTGATGCTCGCTGCCGGGCTTGAGGGCATAGAGAAGGAATACCCGGTTCCAGAGCCGGTGGAAGAAAACGTGTATGAGATGAGAGAAGAGGAAAGAAAGAAAAGGAAGATAGGGGTCTTACCTGCCGACCTCTGGGAGGCTATCCAGCTCACCGAAAAGAGTGAGTTGGTGCGGAAAGCCCTCGGCGAGCATGTTTTCCTCGCCTTCATCAAGAACAAGAAAATCGAGTGGGACCAGTACCGGACTCAGGTGACCGAATACGAGCTGAAACGATACCTGCCCATCCTCTAAAGTCCTAGAGGCTAGCGCTATTACCTTTACTGTTTTCCCTCGACCAGGGTATCGACCACTGAGGGGTCAGCCAGGGTGCTGGTATCGCCCAGGTTGTCAACATCGCCAGAGGCAATCTTAGTCAGTATCCGGCGCATAATCTTCCCGCTTCTGGTCTTGGGCAGACCATCGGCAAACTGGATTTTATCCGGGGTGGCTATCGGCCCAATCTCATGACGAACGTGGTTCACCAGCTCTCTCTTGAGGTCATCAGACTTGCCCACATCGGCTTTGAGGGTAACAAAGGCATATATGCCCTGTCCCTTAATATCGTGGGGCATGCCAACCACCGCCGCCTCAGCCACCGATTCATGGGACACCAAAGCGCTTTCAACCTCAGCGGTACCCAGGCGGTGACCGGAGACATTGATAACATCGTCTATTCGGCCCATCAGCCAGTAGTAACCATCACCATCCACTCTGGCTCCATCTCCGGTATTGTACACCCCGGGGAACTGAACAAAATAGGTTTTCTTAAATCTCGCTGGCTCACCAAAGACCCCCCGCATCAAACCCGGCCAGGGCCTCTTAATCACCAGGTAGCCACCCTCGTTGACATCGGCAGCAGAGCCATTTTCCTTGAGCACCTCCGGCTCAACGCCGGGGAAGGGGAAGGTGGCTGAGCCCGGTTTCAAGGGAGTAGCCCCGGGCAAGGGGGTAATCAGTATGCCGCCAGTCTCCGTCTGCCACCAGGTGTCCACCAGCGGGCACTTACCCTTGCCAATTACCTTGTAATACCATATCCAGGCTTCAGGGTTAATCGGTTCACCAACCGAGCCCAGGATGCGTAAAGAGCTTAAGTCGTGCTTATTAGGCCACTTATCGCCCTCCCTCATTATCGCCCGAAGGGCGGTGGGAGCAGTATAGAAAATATTGACCTGATACTTTTCCACGACGTCCCAGAACCTATCGGGGTGGGGATAGGTGGGGACACCTTCAAACACCAGGCTGGTAGCGCCCAGGGCTAAGGGACCATATACGATATAACTATGGCCCGTGACCCAGCCAATGTCCGCCGTGCACCAGAAGGTATCCTCCTCCCTGACATCAAATATCCACTTGAAGGTCTGGTAGGTAAACAGGAGATAGCCAGCCTGGGTATGAAGAACCCCCTTGGGTTTGCCGGTGCTGCCGCTGGTATAGAGGATATAGAGAGGGTCTTCGGCGTCCATCACCTCAGGCGGGCAATAAGGCTTGATATCCTCAGCCGCCATCTCTTTATCCCACCAGTAGTCACGGCCGGAATGCATCTCTACCCCGATATCAGCCCTCCTCACCACAATCACATCCTTTACCTCAGGATGCGCCTCAAAGGCGGTATCAGCGTTGTCTTTGCTCCTGATAACCCGGCCACCACGGTAGTAACCATCGGCGCAGATGAGGACTTTAGCCCCGCAGTCCAGCACCCTGTCCCTCAGTGCCTCGGCACTAAAACCGCCAAAAACCACGCTGTGGACAGCCCCGATCCGGGCACAGGCTAGCATAGCAATGGGCAGCTCCAGGACCATAGGTAAATAGATGGCTACCCGGTCACCCTTCTTAACACCGTGCTTTTTCAGCACATTGGCAAACTTGCACACCTCATAATACAGCTGCTGATAGGTCAGCGTCTTGCTATCGCCAATGTCTCCCTCCCAGACGAGAGCCGCTTTATTCTTCCGCCAGGTTTTGAGGTGGCGGTCCAGGCAGTTATAGCAGACATTGAGCTTGCCGCCGACAAACCACTGGTGCTTGGCTTCCTTGAAGTCCTCGACCAGCACCTTATCCCATTTTTTAAACCAATCAAGCTGCTCGGCCAGCTCTCCCCAGAAACCCTCAGGGTCGTCAATAGACCTCTGATAAATCTTCTTATACTCTTCCATACTCCTGATATAGGCATTTTGACTAACCTTTTTGGAAGGTCTAAATACCCGCTTTTCTTCCATCATAGAGGTAATTGTCTTGGCCTCTGTCATCTATAGCTCTCTTTCTAGCTTAAAACCCTTTCTAGAAGTTCCTCTCTAGAGATATTATGCTAACAAATCAAACCACCCACACTGGATTATAGCAGGAGCTTGCTCTTTGCCGTAACGGTTATGACACCTGAGGGTTAATCCTGATAGGAAACACCCATAAGTTGGGAGAAAGCCGCCCGTAACCTTTGTGAAATCACATAGGCTACTCCCCCGGCAATTGCCGCGCACAGCTTGGGATTGGAATAGACCAGATTGCGCAGTTCCTTCCCTTTGAAGGCGAGCACCTTTGTCTTTTCCAAAGCTTTCACGGTGCTAGTAGCGCGGAATGGCGGTATTGAGGCTGACCAGCCGAAGCATTCAAAATCGGAAGCTGCCTGGATTTGCCGCCTGTCCGTTGGCCCCAGCTCCAGAAGAACAGACACCAGCCCTTCTTCAATTACATACAGCTTTTCCTGTTCCTTATCCTGCCGGCATAGGATTGCCCCCGCCTCAAATACTTCAGGAGTGCACATCTTAGCTACTTCCTTAAGCTCATCGTCCTCCAGGTAGTGGAATACATCGGACTTTCTTAAGACCTCTAGCTTGTCCATTTACTGTCCTCCGGAATTTTCTCTTGCTTCGTGGCTTACTGTCCAGAAATATATTTTACACCCTTCATGATATATTTTCCAGTGAGCTATCAAGCCGCAATAGTCCCTATTGTAATTTATAACAAGTTAATATTATGTTAAATATCATATCGCCGCTATGATAGCCCCTACGCCAGCAAGAATAAGGTATATCCCCAGAATATAAGCCAGTGCCTTAGGCCAGATGAGTATGATAACGCCAGCGGCAATGGTGATAATGCCGGCGATAATCCCCCCGACTGGTAAAAAGTCAAACATGTCTTTAGCTCCTTCCTTTAAGTTTTGATTGTTATTATAACACAACTTTTAGTCCAGTATGATGAGAAGAACCCATTTTATACGTTATACCTATTGACATTACAGAGGGAATAGTTTATTGTTCATAAAAAAGGAGGTAGACCCAATGCAGGCCTATTGTGTCAAGTGCCGCACCAAGAGAGAGATAAAGGATGCCAAAACAATAACTATGAAGAATGGCAGGCCAGCAACCCAGGGGGTATGCCCGGTATGCGGCACTAAGATGTTCAAAATAGGGAAATAGGAAAGGATTAAAGTAACAGGTATCAGGTTTCCAAGGCAAGGCTGGATGTGTTCAAGGCGCATATCCAGCCTTCTTGTTATCTAATACATATTAACTTGACAAAACCAGGGGCGGAGTCTAACATTGGGGCACGGCCGATTGCCTTTTAAAAAGGGCGGGATTAGTGCCCAAGGTCATATCTTTGATTTTACCCCATGCACCTATAGCGTTATAGATATTACTACCAGGGAAAGGAGAAGGGAAGGAGATGGCTGGACCATTAGATGGAATTAAGGTGGTGGAAATAGGCATGTTTCAGCAGGGGCCGGTGGCTGGGATGAGGCTGGGTGACTTAGGCGCCGAGATAATTAAGGTGGAGCCTAAGAATGGAGACCCGGCAAGGGGGATGATGAGGATTATCGGCGCTGACACTGGACTTAAGGGGCGTAACTATTATTTTGAGAGTAACAACCGCAACAAGCGGAGCATTGCCCTGGATTTGAACACGGAAAAGGGCAAGAAGATATTTTTTGAGCTGATTAAGAGAGCTGACGTCTTTGTGACCAATCTAAGCATAGACGCCCCCAAGAGAATGGGGATTGATTACCAAGCGCTATCAGCCATAAACCCACGGCTTATCTACGCCCATGCCTCAGGCTGGGGAAGACAAGGCCCAGATGCTAACGAGCTTTCTTTTGACTATACCGGAATCGCCAGGTCGGGAACGATGATGATGTGCGGGGAGCGTAATGGCCCACCGGCAACCCTCATCCCGGGAATGGGCGATGAGCAGGGCGGACTTGTCTGTGCCTGGGCGGTAACCGCTGCCCTCTATGCCAGGGAGAAGACAGGCAAGGGGCAGCTGGTAGATACCTCCCTGATGGGCAGCCTGATTGCCCTGCACGGGGTCAACTTTGCCGCACCCGGAGTCCTGGGCAGGGAATTCCCCAGGTTCATCAGGGCTGAAGCCGGCAACCCAATCTATAACCACTACAAGTGCCAGGACGATAAATGGATTGTCATCGCCCACCTCCAGCCCGATAGATACTGGCCCAATGTCTGCAAGGCAATGGGCATAGAAGAGCTGGAGCACGACCCGAGGTTCAATTCTATAGAAGCTAGGCATGATAACGGCAAGGAGCTGGTGGCTATCCTGGACAAGATTTTTGCCACCAAGACCAGGGATGAATGGCTAAAGATTTTCAAGAAGGAGAACGTAATCTGCACCCCCATCCAGTCATCCAGCGAGGTGTTCCAAGACCCTCAAGCCCTGGCTAATAACTATGTTATTGATGTTGAGCACCCGGTGTGGGGCAAGATAAAGATGCTCGGCTTCCCCTGGGCGTTCAGCCAAACACCAGCCTCAATCAAGCGGGAAGCGCCTGAGCTGGGCCAGCATACCGAGGAGATATTACTGGAGCTGGGCTATAGCTGGGATGACATCGCCAAGCTAAAAGAAGAGGAAGTAATAATCTAGAAGTCTTTACCAGCAAAGCCTTTCCTGCTACTTAGCGAGGACTGCCCAGGTTTGACTATCGGGTGCCTTAAGATAATCTTGGGCCGGAGATGTGATAACTTTGTAAGATTTTCCCTCCCCGATTTTATGACTTTGTCACTGTTTATGCCTATTATTTAGGCATCGGGTAAAGGGGGCTTTTAAAATGTCTATTCTTTTTTCGGGCAGTGAACTTCTGGAAATAGCTCTGGGCATAGAAAGAAATGGAGCCGCCTTCTATCAAGCCCTGGTCGAAAAGACCGAAGACAAAAATATTAAGGCTATCTATAATCATCTGGCTTCAGAAGAAATAAAGCACCTGAATACCTTCCAGGGAATGTTGAATACTGTGGAGAAATACCAGCCGCCGGAAGTCTATGCTGAAGAGTATATGCTTTACCTCAAATCATTAGCCGATAGCTCGGTGTTCTCCAATGTCAGCCAGGCCCGGGAGAAAGCCCGGAAGATAGCCGGTGAAAGCGAAGCCCTTGATATCGGCATTCAAGCCGAGAAGGATTCTATCCTCTTCTACACAGAAATGCAGAATTTTACCAAGCCAGCCGACCAGAAGGTAATACAAAGGATAATAGACGAGGAAAAAGCCCACTTAAGTCAGCTTTCCCAGCTTAAACAGAAATCATAAGAGACTCCGGTAGCCTCACTCAAGAGGAAAATGAAGATGACAACCGAACAGGCTAAGACGCTGGAAGCGCTTAAGATTGCCATCCAGATGGAAATTGACGGCAAGCAATACTATCTGAAAGCCAGCCGGGAGAGTGGCAACGCTCTGGGCAAAAAGCTCCTCCGAAAGCTGGCGTCTGAAGAAGATAGCCACCTTCAGAAGTTCAAGCATATCTATGAGGCTATTAGTAAAAGAGCAGCCTGGCCGGCGATTGATTTTCAGCCTGACGGGGGCAAACGTTTAAGAACCATATTTGCCCGGGCAACCAAGGAAATCACCTCTAAGGCAAAGGCCCCAGCCACCGAGTTCGATGCCATACAGACCGCCATGGACATGGAAAGTAAGACCTACGATTTCTATAAGCTCCAGGGGGAAAAGGCGGTCCATGGTGCCGAGAAAGACTTCTATCACGCCGTGGCTGCCGAAGAGAGGGAACACCACCTGATTCTGTTAGACTACTATGAATACCTCTCTGACCCGGCAGGCTGGTTCGTCAAAACGGAACATCCATCCCTGGACGGGGGTTAAATAACCGTAACCAGACCACTGTAAACGAGAAAAAAGATGAACGCCAAGGCGCTGTACAAACTGGGCTACGGCCTGTATATAGTAAGCTCAAGAAAGGGAAAGCAGTTCAACGGGCAGGTGGCCAACACCGTGTTTCAGATTACATCCCAGCCGCCAACCTTCGCCGTAAGCATCAATAAAAACAACCTAACCCACCAGTTCATCAGGCAGAGCCAGGTCTTTACCGTCTCCGTTCTCTCTAAAGATACACCCCTGGCTTTCATCGGTCACTTCGGCTTTAAGTCGGGCCGAGATATAGACAAGCTTAAGGGCATTAACTATATAATAGGCGAGACCAAGGCACCGGTGGTCACCGACCACGCCGTGGCTTATCTGGAAGCCAGGTTAATCCAAGAGGTAGATGTGAGAACGCACACCGTTTTCATCGGAGAGCTGGTGGCAGCCGAGGTCATCAGTGAAGACGAGCCCCTGACCTATGCCTATTATCATCAGGTCAAACGGGGCACCACCCCCAAGACCGCCCCCAGCTATATTGAGGAGAAAGAGGGAGAAAAAGCCAAAATGGCTAAATACAAGTGCACCGTCTGCGAATATGTCTATGACCCGGAACTGGGAGACCCCGACGGCGGCATTGCTCCGGGGACGCCTTTTGAGAAGTTACCTGAAGACTGGGTATGCCCTGTCTGCGGCGCCGCCAAGAGCGAGTTCGAGAAAATAGAGGAGTGATGTATGTATAGCAAATGCCCGGGGCAGGATATCAGAAACCTGCGGGTATCAGTGCATAAATGCCCGAGCTGTGGCGCCGAGGTTGAAATCTTCTCCGACGAAATGCGGGCAAAGTGCTCCAAGTGCGGTAAGTATGTCTACCGGGAGAAGGTGCCCTCCTGCGTTGAGTGGTGCGCTTCAGCCCGCGAGTGCCTGGGTGAGGAAAGGTGGAAGCAATTAAAGGGTAGTGATAAGAAGTAGTAGCCAAGTGTAACTGGGAGAGGAGACGCTAAGATGAAACCAAGGGAGATAAAACGGGGAGTCTATTGGGTGGGGGCTATTGACTGGGACCGGCGGTTGTTCGACTCCCTTATACCGCTCCCTGACGGCACCAGCTATAACGCCTATTTAATCAAGGGAGATAAGAAAACAGCACTTATTGATACCGTAGACCCAACTATGAAGGCTATACTGCTCAGACACCTGGATGAGCTTGAGGTTAGGAGTATAGATTACCTCATCGCCAACCACGCCGAACAAGACCACTCCGGCACCATTCCCCAGGTTCTGGAGAAATACCCCGAGGCTAAAGTGGTTTGTACACCCAAGTGTAAAGGAATGCTCATCGACCTACTCATGATTCCGGAGGAAAGGTTTAAAACCGTTAATGATAAGGAGACTATCTCGCTGGGGGACCGGACGCTGGAGTTTATCCATGCCCCCTGGGTGCACTGGCCGGAGACCATGCTTACCTATTTGAGAGAGGATAAGATACTATTGACCTGCGACCTCTTCGGCTCCCACCTGGCTACCACCGACCTTTACGTCAGCGACGAAGGGCAGGTCTACGAGGCAGCCAAGAGATACTACGCCGAAATCATGATGCCCTTCCGCACCAATATCCAGAAACACCTGGAGAAGCTAAGGGGCTATAGCCTTAATATCATTGCCCCCAGCCATGGGCCAATGTACGACAAGCCAGAGTTCATCATCAGAGCCTATCATGGCTGGGTTTTTGATAAGCCAAAAAATGAGGTGGTGCTGCCCTATATCTCCATGCACGGCAGCACCCGCCAGATGGTAGCCTATTTTGTCGAGGCGTTAGGAGAGAGGGGAGTTAGCGTGAAGCAGTTCGACCTCACCGTGAGCGACATCGGCAAACTAGCCATGGCGCTGGTGGATACGGCTACGGTGGTCATCGGCAGCCCTACCGTGCTGGCGGGGCCCCACCCCCATACCGCCTACGCCGCCTTCCTAGCCAACGCCCTGAGGCCGAAGGTGAGATTCATCTCTATCATCGGCTCCTACGGGTGGAGCGGCAAAATGGTGGAACAACTCAGCAGCCTGATTCCCAACCTGAAGGTGGAAATCCTTGAGCCAGTATTATGTAAAGGACTTCCTCGGGAAGCCGATTTCAAGGCGCTGGAGAAACTGGCCGATACCATCGCCCAAAAACATAAAGAGGAGGGTTTTGCCTAGCCGCTAATAGTCAATCGGTAACAAAATATGGTTCGACTTTTCCCAGATTGGCAATTATAGAGGAAAATATTGTATAATTCGGTGTGAATTCTAAGCATTCAGACTATAGAAAATAGGAGGTAAATATGAAAGGGGAACAGAAGGTAATCAAGGCTCTCAACTCTCTATTAGCCGATGAACTGACGGCGATTAACCAGTATATGGTACATGCTGAAATGTGTGAAAATTGGGGCTACAATAAGCTTGGTGGCGTAATTCAGAAGCGTGCCATAGAAGAGATGAAACACGCGGAAAAGCTTATTGGACGCATTCTATTCCTTGAAGGCATTCCCATCGTGGATGAACTCCGGAAGATGCATATTGGGGCGGATGTTCCCAAAATGTTTGCCAGTGACCACGTCCTGGAAAGTGATGCCATCAAAGCCTACAATTCGGC
>CAZQXA010000029.1:0-12498 GCA_964597155.1 uncultured Dehalococcoidales bacterium | reverse complement strand
CAGCCAGAGCCTGGCAGGGGTGCTCCCAATCGGAGAGGGCGTTTATCACCGGCACACTGGAATACTGGGCCAGAGACTCCAGCGCCTGGTGAGAAAAGGTGCGGGCAGCGATGGCATCTACATAGCGGCTGAGCACCCGGGCCACATCCGAGACCGATTCTCGCTGTCCCAGACCAACCTCAGCCGGGGATAAATAAATAGTTTCACCGCCCAGCTGCCTCATGGCCAGCTCAAAGCTCACCCTTGTCCGCAGAGAGGGCTTCTCAAACATTATCGCCAGCGTCTTGCCGCTAAGTATGGAGAGCCAGCCCTGCGCCTTGAGGTCAACGGCATCCGTTATCAGCAGGCGAATATCCTCACTGCCCAGGTCAGCCACCGAGAGCAGGTCTTTGCCCTTCATGCCCCAAGTATATCACGAAAAAGGAAATATTCAACTGGGTATAGAACAGCCGTTTTGACAATACTTTTTAACCTCTAAACGACTCTTGACACAACAGGGGCAACAAATCTAATATGCCATAGGAGTTCTAGCCACAACCACGGGCGATAAGAAATCCAAGCCCAAAATAAAGGAGGTCCTAAATGGCCAGCAAGGAAAAGTTCACCGTAGATGGAGACAAGCTGGTCGAGAAAGTCAAGCAGCTTATCCACGAAGGCAATATCAGAAGGGTGCGCGTAATCTACAAAGGGCGAACGGTGCTGGAGATCCCGTTATCAGTCGGGGCACCGGCAGCGGCGGTAACCATCCTGATATCCCCGGTGCTGGCGGCTCTGGGCGCCTTCGCCGCCCTGGTAACCGAATGCACCATTGAGGTGGAGAAAATAGAAGAGTCATAGGCAGATGAGCGAGATTATCCTGGCCAGGCACGGGGAGACCGAGTGGAACGTGGAGGAGGTGTTCCGGGGAAGAATTGATATCGAGCTGAACCAGACCGGAGTAAAACAGGCGGAGCTCCTGGCGGAATACCTGGGTGGGCTAAAGGTAGCCGCCGTTTACTCCAGCCCGCTGAAGCGAGCCTTAAAGACGGCGGAGGTGATTGCCCGCCGCCATAAGCTGGAGGTGGAGACCAGCCCTGGTCTTATCGACTGCGATTTTGGGAAGTGGCAGGGCCTGCACCTCCCGGAGGTTAAACGTCGTTATAAAAAGCTCTACGCTCAATGGGCTAACAATCCTCAACTGGTCAAAATACCCGACGGCGAAAGCCTGGATGAGGTCAGGGATAGGGCTTTGGCCGTGGTGGACGAAGCGGTAGCCAAACATGAGGGAATTATAGTACTGGTATCGCACCGCGTGGTGAACAAGGTTTTGATCTGCGCCCTGCTGGGGCTGGACAACTCCCACTTCTGGAACATAAGGCAGGATAACTGCGGAACGACAACCTTTGCCCATGAAAACGGGCGCTTTACCCTAACCAAGCACAATGACACCTCATATTTAAGACCCCTGGCTAAAGCTCAACTTGGGGATTTTTGAAGGTCAAGGAAGCTCCTCCCTATTTTAAACGGTTGTCCTGCTTCCCATACCCACCCGCCCAAAGATGTTTCACCTCTTTGAAGACTCTATACTCCCCTATCCCCCCTGTTTTTAATCGTTTTGCTTCCCAACTTAAACCCACCCTCAAAAGCTTTGACCCTTTAAGAGATACCCCCCTTTCTGAATGGAGTATCCCAAGACAAAAAGGGTATTCAAGAGGGGTGCTAACCCCTATTGGGCGGGCTGGGTGGGAAGAAAAACAAATGCTAAAAACGGGGGAGGGGAAAGCAAAACATAAATAATCTCTAAAATCAGCTTTTTATCCCTCCCTCTGCTATAATAGACTCATGGAAAAGCCCCGGCTGGTTCTCTTTGACGGCAACGCCCTCATTCACCGCGCCTTCCATGCCCTGCCTCCCCTCACCGTGCGCAAGACCGGCGAGATGGTGGGCGCCGTCTACGGCTTTGCCCTGATGCTGCTCAAGGTAATAAACGAGCTAAAACCCACCCACTACGCCATCGCCTTTGATATGAAAGGCCCCACCTTCAGGCATGAACTCTTTGACCAGTACAAGGCGCAGCGCCCCCCCACCCCCGATGAGCTTCTGGGGCAGCTGGGGCGGGTAAGAGAGCTGGTGACCGCCTTTAACATCCCTATCTTTGAGCTTGAGGGCTACGAGGCTGACGACCTCCTGGGCGCTTTAAGCCAGCAAGCCGCCAAAAAGGACATTGACACCATCATCGTTACCGGTGACGCCGATACCATGCAGCTGGTCTCGCCGCGGGTAAAGGTCCTTTACCCCAACCCGGGGGGAGGTTTCAGCAATACCGTGCTCTACGATGAAGCCGCGGTAAGCCAGAAGTATGGCGTCAAGCCGGAGCAGATTGCCGACCTCAAAGGGCTGGCTGGCGACCCCTCGGATAATATCCGCGGTGTGGCCGGTATCGGCAAAAAGACCGCCGTCAAGCTCATCCAGCAGTTCGGCTCCCTAGAGCAGATTTACGAGCATATAGACCAGGTGACGCCGCCTAAACTCCAGACACTACTAAAAGAGAATGAAGCCGCTGCCCGCCAGAGCCAGAAGCTGGCGACCATCGTTACCCAGATGCCGGTAACCCTGAACCCCGAAGACTGCCAGGTCAGCCAGTACGACCGCAACAAGGTGACCGCCCTCTTACGCGAGCTTGAGTTCGCCAGCCTGCTGCCCAAACTGCCCCAGATGGAAAGCAAAGAGGCAGCCATCGAAGCCAAGCCCGCTGAGGGCGAATACAAAATCATAAACACCATCGCCGACCTTGATAAGCTGATAAAACGCATGTCAGCGGCTGGAGCATTCGCCTTTGACACCGAGACCACCAGCCTCGACCCGATGTCAGCCCAGCTGGTGGGTATATCCCTATCGCCGGCGCCGGCCGAAGCCTACTACATCCCGGTGGGGCACACCGGGCTGGAGCCGATAGGGCAACTGCCCCTGGAAGAGGTTATCGAGCACCTCAAGTCCCCCCTGGAAGACGCCAAGCTAGCCAAGCTGGCTCACAACGGCAAGTATGATATGGCCATGCTGGCGGAATACGGCGTAGGGGTCCAAAACTTGACCTTCGACACCATGGTCGCCGCCTACCTGCTGGGGGAGAAATCCATGGGACTGAAAAACCTCGCCTTCAGCAAGCTGGCTATTGAGATGACGCCGATTTCAGACCTCATCGGCTCGGGGGCGAAAACGGTTCCCATGTCCCAGGTAGAAATAGCCCGCGCCGCGGGCTATGCCTGCGCCGATGCCGATATGACCCTGAGACTGGCGGCAATATTCGAGCCCGAGCTCCGCCAGCAGGGGCTGTGGCGGCTCTTTGCCGAGGTCGAGCTGCCGCTGGTGCCGGTGCTGATGGCAATGGAAAGGAACGGCGTTGCCCTGGATGGCGACCTGCTGAAGCGGATGTCAGAGCGCCTGGGTGAGCAGCTAGTAAAGGTGGAGAAGGAAATATATGATAATGTCGGCCACCAGTTTAATATTAATTCACCGCAGCAACTGAGCACCGTCCTCTTCGAAGAGCTTAAGCTGGCGCCGGCCCGCAAGACCAAGGGCGGCTACTCCACCGGGGCATCGGTGCTGGAGGAGTTGCTCGGCATCCACCCCATAATAGAATTAATCCTTGACTACCGCCAGCTGAGCAAAATCAAGTCAACCTATATTGACGCCCTGCCTAGCTTAATCAACCCCAAGACCGGCCGGGTGCACACCAGCTTTAACCAGACGCGCACCGCCACCGGAAGGCTCTCTTCCAGCGAGCCAAACCTGCAGAATATCCCCGTCCGCGGCGAATTGGGCAAAGAGGTCAGGCAGGCGTTTATTGCCCCGCCGGGGTCCCATCTTCTAGCCGCCGACTACTCGCAGATTGACCTCCGCTGCCTGGCTCACCTCTCCCAGGATAAAAGCCTGCTGGCTGCCTTCCGCCACGATGAGGATATTCATAGCGCCACCGCCGCCCAGGTCTTCGGCGTTGACCCCTCAAAGGTGACCCCCGATATGCGCCGGGTGGCCAAGACGGTCAACTTCGGCGTTATCTACGGCATGAGCGACTACGGCTTGGAGCAGGCGACCGGCTTATCGCGGGAGGAAGCCGCCGGCTTCATCACCGCTTACTTTGAAAAATACCCCGGGGTCAAGCAGTACCTGGAATCGACCAAGGAAAAGGCGAGAAAAGAAGGCTATGTCCAGACCATCCTCGGTAGAAGGCGCTCTATCCCCGAAATCAATTCCCAGAACCGGCAGGTGCGTGAAGCCGCCGAAAGAATGGCCATAAACATGCCGGTGCAGGGTACATCGGCCGATATCATCAAGGTGGCTATGGTTAACCTTGCCCGCGAGATAGCTAAACGCAGACTCGGGAGCAAGATGATACTCCAGGTGCATGATGAGCTTATCTTTGAGGTGCCCCAAGAAGAGCGGGAAGAGATGCAAAGGCTGGCTCCCGAATTAATGTCCACGGCTATGACCTTGAGCGTCCCCTTAAAGGTGGCAATAAAGAGCGGCCAAAACTGGGGGGAGTTGAAGCCTTAGAGGGGAGAGGTAATTTAAAAGCCGAAGAGGTTGGGGGGCACCAGCCTCTATAGGGCGGGTGGGTATGGGAAGAAGGACAAGTGTTAAAAAAGGGGTGGAGGTGTCGGAGCTTTTAGCCTGCGTTTTACTTCCTACCCTCCCACTCTACAGAAGTGATACTTCTATAAATTTCTTCTTAGGGGGAGGGGAAGGAGAGTTTTAAAGAGGTGAAGCCTATGAGGGCGGGCTGGGTGGGAAGAAAGACCTGGGGGGTGGGGCAAAGATAAATAAATGCCGGAACTGCCTGAAGTCGAAACAATAAAAAACGAGCTGTCCCCTCACCTTATTGGCCATACCATCACCGCCGTCACCCTCTTTGACAACAAGATAGTACGCCAGCCCTCGGTGGAAGAATTCAGCTCCCGCCTCATAGGGCAGAAGATAAGCGGGATTAAGCGGCGGGGCAAGTACCTCATCTTTGGATTAGCCAGCGGTGGGTCACTAATCATTCACCTCAAAATGACCGGCTCGCTATGGCTAAAGCCACCGCCAAGGTTCACCCGTGCCATAATCCACCTGGACGACGACACCAAAATCTACTTCCGTGACCCGCGCAAGTTCGGGGTAATGTGGCTGGTGGCGGGGGAAAATAGTCTTGGGGATAAACTTGGCCCCGAACCCCTGGAGGTCAGCTTTACAGCCAAAGTACTGGCTAAACGCTTGAGTAAGCGCACAGCGCCGATAAAAGCCCTGCTCTGCGACCAGCACCTGGTTGCCGGCATCGGCAACATGTATGCCGATGAAGCCCTGTTTGGGGCTAAAATCCACCCCTTGAGAGCTGGGGGAAGCCTTTCCGCGGAAGAGGTCAAGCGCCTTCACCATGCTATCCGGCAAGTATTAAAGGCCGCCATAAAAAGAAAGGGAGCCAGCACCGATACCTACTTCCGCCCCAGCGGTGAGATAGGCACCGCCCACCTTCGTTTCCGGGTGGCTCACCGTAGGGGAGAGTCCTGCCCTGTCTGCGGCACCCCCCTCCAGCGCCTGCCCATCCGGAACCGGGGCAGCTACTTCTGCCCCAAGTGCCAGCCAGAGCTTTAGTCCCAAAGACGGAAGGGCGGGTAGTGGTCGGTCATCAGCGAGGCATAGGCATACACCCTATAGCTCCAGCGATTTGTGCCGACAACAAGTTTGAAAATATCCTTTGGGTACTTGCCGGTGAATAACACTGTTATTGCGGCAAAGATAGCCAGAATGGGCGTCAGACCGCTACCGTTGCGTCCTCCCCCTTGGAAGAAGCCGACGATAATATAGTGGGGGATAGCCAGCAGCCACCACTTCACCAGCACCAGCCCGCGGGACAGCTTTCTGGGATAGACTATTTCCAAATCAGCCGGGTAGTTAACCTTTTTGAGAGTAAACGGCGGATACTTGTCCGTGGCCAGAGCACTATAGCTGTAAAAGCCCACCCGCCACGTCCAGCGCAGAACCCCGGCATTGAAATCAAACAGAGTCCTCGGGTACTTGGCGTTAATGAGAATGGCAAAAAAGGCGACGATACAAACCGCGACGAAGGCTATCCACAAAAATACCAGAAGAACGTAATGAGGAAGAGCCAACAGCCACTTAATAAGCCACCAGCCACGGGCCGGCGGTGCGGTGAGTTCGCCTTTGAGGGAGACTGGATAGGGTCCTTTTCTGGGCATCTTTCACCTCCTATTAGCCTATCTGGTGTTTAGTTGCCTTCACTCTACTTTTTATAGTAGTGATTGTCAATGCCCCGGCCAGCAGTGAGCCGAACTCAAGCCATGACGAAAATGCTTAAGTTCCAGCCCACGATTACTGCGTAGAAAGCGGTGAAGCATGAGGTGATGATAAAGGCTATACGGGGCATCCGCCTATGCACATCCCAGAGAATAAGGGCGCAAATGAGCCCACCCACCACTTTGAGTATCAGGAAGTTGACATCGCCGACGATAGACTGAAGAAAGGGATTGGCCTCATGTCCCAGGCCGCTCTTAATGAGGAAATAGGTTAATACGCCATCCGAGATTTCGAAGCCGACCAGCAGACCAAGAAGATAATTCACCTAATTCATTTCCCCGGGGCATAATTATCAAAGACAAGCGGGGCAATTATATTATGCGAGCTGGCCGATGTCAACGCATTCAACCTAACCTAAGCTAACTTTTCCTCCCGAATTTAGTACTTCTTTCCTATGACTTTAGAGTCAAGGCTAATAACGGTCTTTAGACCACGCCCTGCCTTTCTAGCTCAGCCAGCTCCTCCCGGCTCATCCCCAGCAGCTTTCGGTAGACATAGTCGTTGTCCCCACCCGGAGCCGGCGCCGCCCGATTATATCGGGCCGGGGTAGCAGAGAGTTTTATGGGCACAGCATCAGATATTGTTTTGCCCAGCTCAACGAAGAAGCCGCGCTCTTTTAGCTGGGGGTCGCAAGCCAAATCGCTGGCATCCTGCACCACCCCGGCGGCCACCCCCTGCTTTTGGAGCAAGGCCATTATCTCCCCGGCGGTATGCTTTTTAGTCCAATCTCCCACCAGCTCATCCAGCGCCTCTTTATTCTTCAGGCGGCTGCTTGAGGTGGCAAACCTTTTATCATCAGCCCAGGGCGGGTTGCCCAGAGCCTTTTTAAACCCCGGCCATTGGTCCTGGTTAAATGTGGCAATAGCGCACCAGCGGTCGTCACCCTGACAAGGATAGACGCCCTGAGGCGCCGCCGACTCTTTAGCGGGGAAAAAGGCATCGCCAAGTAAACCTGCCATCGCCTCCACCTGGGAGACATCAATGTACTGCCCCTCCCCCGTCTTGAGCCGGTATTTGAGAGCACCAAGTAGAGCCAGGCAGGCGAGCAAGGCAGCGACATGGTCGGCGTAAGCATTGCCCAAGCCCAGCGGCGGCTTGCCGGGGTAAGCGGTGAGATAACTTAAGCCGGAAAAAGCCTGGACGGTGGGGCCAAAGCCGGTATAGTCCCGCCAAGGGCCGCTGTTACCCATGGTCGAAAGGCTGAGCATGATAATGTCGGGCTTTATTTCTTTGAGGTTTTGGTAGTCCAAGCCCCAGTTAGCCATTACCCGGGGGGTAAAATTCTCTAACACCGCATCACTAATCTTCACCAGCCTCTTAGCCAGAGCCACCCCCTGCTGTTTATTAAGGTTTAAGGTTATACCCAGCTTATTGCGGTTCCAGGTATTATAGTAGCCGCGGCTGAAGGTGTCTTCTTCCTGGGGTGAAAGCGGCTGGACTTTGATTACCTCAGCGCCGAAATCAGCCAGCAGGCGGGTGGCATAAGGTCCCGCCAGCACCCAGGTGAAGTCTAAGATTCTAACGCCTTTTAAGGCAGGTTGGTTAGTCATTTTTTCTTTAACATCGCCCACATTTTACTACCGCTGCCGGGCATTACCCCTTCCTCGACAACCTCGAAGCCAAAGTGCTGGTATATGGAGACATATTCTTCAATCGAGGTCTCCAGATAAGCGGGCAGTTTTTCCGCGTCAAGGCGGGCGAGCATCGGTTTGAGCAGATGACTGGCATAGCCCTTGCCCTGAAATTTGGGGTCAACGCCCAGAACCGCCAGATACCAGTGGGGGGTGGGGGCAAGACGCCGGCGCAACTTGAAGGCAAAAGCCTCGTCCTTTTTCATCTTCCCCAGCAATCTCCAGCTTACCTTGAAAAGGAGCCTCAGTCCGCCATGGCGCATAATTGTCCAGAGCGTCATCTCCGGAACCCCGGAGGGAAGCCAGACAGCAATGCCTTCCATCTTAGGTGAGACGGCGTATACCTCGCCGTGCTCTATGGCGTGGTCTAGCGCCATCTGGAATAATGAATGCAAAAGCTCCATCCTCTTCGGCGGCTCCGGAACCAGAGGAACAAGCTCCGGGTCATCAACAAAGGCGCGGGCCAAGACCTCGCTGGCCGGCTTGACCTGCCCCTTCGACAAGCGTATCAGACCGCCTGAAATGGCAGTCATTTCCTCAACCTCAAATCAATCTTTAAGCTATCAGCCATATGGCTAATTGCCGCTCTCGCGAGCTTGGCTTTCTCTTTGATATCCGTATCTTCGGTTATCCTTGCTTTCGCCTCCGCCAGCGCTTTCTTTAACTTGTCTTGCGGTATAAGTTGACAGCTGGTGCAGTAAAAACTCTTGGAACGACCCTCATCATAGTTATCAATAAGATACTTAAGGAACTCCTGCTTTTCAACCTCCAGTCGGACGAACTCCTCGATGCCGTTCTTCTGGATGAAAGCGAAGTTGCCGGCAAGTGGCCTGTGCGAGAGAAAGGAGTCCTGGTGCTTAGCCGAATCCAGAAGCCTGGCTACCCGCTCACACCCTGCCCAGTCAGCACACTTGGCGCATGTCTCTAGATTTCTCTGCTTAACACAGCAGGTAATGAAGCCACAGCCAGGCATTTTCTGCCAGAAATCGGGACCGCAGCATCCGGGGCATCTTGATGTCCCTACAGTATAGTATCTGGGGCATAGACCGCAATTAAGACCGCAGGCACCAACCATCGGATATTTCTTGAGCGGATATCTATCCATCGCCCGATTTCTCCTTTACTACCCTTAAAGGAGGTAGATAACTAATATTTGGCTTTGCCCCTGAATCTGTGCTACAATAAACACCTATGACCAAGAGCGAAAAGGTTACCACTGTAACCAACAAACCAGCTAAACCTCTCCCCGACCTCAAGACATTTATTGAAAATGTAAATAAGAAGGACAGGCTCAGCGGTAAAAAGATTCGCTTTGCCTTTACCAAGCGCAAAAGGAAAAAAGCATAGAGTCTCACTGCCTGACATCTTCCCTTACCGGGAAGGGATGACCATCGCCGGAGAAATCGGGCAGGTAATCTTGTGAGGCTCCCATTCCCTGCAGCCAGCCATTTTCTATCCCCAGCTTTTCTGCCAGCGCGACAACTTCATTGTATTCCTCTGATGAGACTGCCCTCGCTAGCAGGGGAATTCGCCGGGCACGATGCACCGGGTGGTACTGAGACATTATGCTCACCGTAACCCGAGGGGAGACCTCACTAGCCAGCCAGCCAAGCGATTCCCGGCTGCCGGCAATTCCATTGGGCAGTATCAGGTGGCGCACAATCAACCCCTTCCGGGCAATACCCTCCTCATCCACTGCCAGGTTCCCCACCTGCCGGTACATCTCCTTGATGGCGGCACGAGCCCGTTCTACATAATCCGGAACCCTGGAAAACCTCTTGCCCCATTTATTGGCGGCGTATCTCAAATCAGGCAGGTAAATGCTTATAATGCCGTCAAGTTCCCGTAAAGTTGCCACGGAATCATAGCCGCTGGAGTTATAGACCAGCGGTAGCTTAAGCCCCAGGGGCACTGCCTCCAGCACAGCACGGACTATTTGGGGCACAAAGTGCGACGGTGAGACAAAATTGATGTTGTGGCACCCAAGCTCGTCCTGCAGAAAGAGCATCTTCTCCGCCAGAATACGAGTCTCAACCTCATTGCGCTTTTGAGTTTTATAATCCTGGCTTATCTGGTAATTCTGGCAATATACACAGCGCATATTGCAGTTGCCCAAGAATATTGTTCCTGACCCCCTCCTCCCCGAAAGCACCGGCTCCTCGCCATGATGAGCACAGGCCGAAGAGACAATTGGGAGGTAAGCCGAGTGGCAAAACCCCACCTCCCCTGCCCGACGATTGACCCTGCATTCCCGTGGACATATATCGCAGGAGCTTAGTCGCGCCTCAAGTAAGTCAGCACGGCGCTCCAGTTCCCCTGACCGGTACAGAGCAATATATCCTGGCTCCACACCTCTCATGGCTAAATAATCCCCTCTTTGATTAAAGCCTTTATTTCCTTTGCCGATAGCCCCAACCCCTGATATAACTCCTTATTGTGCTCACCAGGCTGGGGAACTTTGTCGCCCACCCGCCAGGGGGAGCGGCTGAGCTTGGCTGGCGCTCCGGGGAACAGGTTTTTTTTACCTGTTTGGGGGTGCTCTACCTCAACCCAGAAATTGCGCTCTCTGAGTTGAGGACTGGCTAAAAGCGCCGCTATTGAGGCGACCTCCGCCCAGGGGAAGCGCATCGACTGCCCCTTCTCCACCAGTTCGGCGACAGTATGGCTCTTGGTCCACCGCCCCAAGACCTCGATAATGTGGTCAATATGCTTGAGACGATAGCCTCTATCCAGCCACTTCTTATCAGCCAAGTCCTCAGCCATGCCCTCGGAGGCAAGCCACTCCACCAGCGTTGGCCACTGGTAAAAAAGGGAGAGTAAAACATAGCCATCCTTAGCCGAAAAAACATTGAAGGCACCGTTCCAGTGGAGGCTGCCCTGGCGCTTGGCCACCTCACCCTGATAGAAATAGCGCACCAGGGCATGGTCGAGGGCAGCGGCCACGCACTCCTGCAGGGAAACATCAATGTGCTGACCCCTTCCCGAATTATGCCGGTTCAATAGCGCCAGCAGGACGCCAATGGCGGCAAAGAGCGAGGCGAGGTAATAGCTCTGCTTGCCGAAGGGCTTGAGCGGCGGCGAATCGGGCTCGCCGGAGAGATAGAGCTGCCCGCCCAGGGCGCTAGCCACGATATCACACGACCTGTAATCCCGGTAGGGCCCGCTCTGCCCGAAAGCGGTGATTGAAGCTACGACCAGGCGGGGGTTGATTTTACTCAAAATGGGATAGCCCAGGCCCAGCGCCTCTAAATAGCCCGGTGGGTAGCTCTCCACCAGGACGTCAGCGGTACTAACCAGACGCCTGAATATTTTTTGACCCAGCCCAAGTTCTATATCCAGGGTTACTACAGAGCGCTTGCCCAGGTCTTCCCAGTGAAAATCGGTGTTTTTTCCCGGCTCTTCTAAGCGGATGACCTCCGCCCCCATATCGGCCAGATAGCGGGAACAGAGCCTGCTCTGGTCATCGGTCAAATCAAGGACACGATAGCCGGAGAGAACACCCCTGTTCATAGCTTAGCCAGCGCCGCTTCAATTCGCTTAAGACACCGCTCTTTGCCCAGCACCGCCATAGTGGCAAAGAGGGGCGGGGCGGCAGTCCGACCGGTAACGGCTACCCTGAGCGCGGCGAAGAGCTGGCCGGTCTTTAAGCCCAGCTCTAGTGCCAGGGGGCGGAGCACTGCTTCCAGAGGGTCGGCGTCAAAGGCTGATAGTTGCTCGAGCTTCTCCTGTGCCGCCCTTAACGCCCCAAGGGTCTCTTTAGCGTCCATACCCTTGCCGATGAGCAGGCCGGGCTCATATTCAAGCTGGTCGGCAAAGAAAAACCGGACGAGCTCGACCACCTCAAGCAGGGTTCGGGCGCGCTCCTGGACGAGGGGCAGGACTGCCCTCACGTAATCTTCGTCGGCTATCAATGCCCTGCCGGCTTCCATATCGGTCATCAGGAAGGGCTGCACCGCCTCAAAGAACTCGTCGGCGGTTAAGCTGCGGATATAGACGCCGTTCATCCAGTCCAGCTTCTCCCGATTGAAGATGGCGCCCGTCTTGCCGATTCTCTCCAGGGAGAAGTTGTCTACCAGCTCCTGCCGGGTCATGAGCTCGGTCTTATCGTCCAGAGACCAGCCAATGAGAGCCAGGAAGTTGAACATGGTCTGGGGCAGGTAGCCCATCTCCCGATACTCAAGGATGGATACGGCGCCGTGGCGCTTGCTCAGCTTGGCGCGGTCAGGGCCTAATATCATGGGGTGGTGGACAAACTGCGGCGGCGCAAAGCCGAGCGCCTTATAGATGAGCAGGTGGCGGGGGGTACTCGAAATCCACTCCTCAGCCCGGATGACATGGCTGATTTTCATGGCGTGGTCGTCAACGACATTAGCCAGGTGGTAGGTGGGAAAGCCGTCTGATTTGAGCAGGACAAAGTCGTCAAGGGTGCTGTTTTCAACGACAACCTCCCCCCATATCACGTCTTTATAGGCGGTCTGCTCCTCAAGCGGGGTCTTGAAGCGAACCACCGGCTTAATACCCCCGGCCTCTTTCC
>CAZQXA010000028.1:10975-12578 GCA_964597155.1 uncultured Dehalococcoidales bacterium | reverse complement strand
AGAGTGGGCCACGGGGTGAAAGATTTTGGGATATATACTCTCTACTGTTAAAAGAGCGCATAATTATGTTATTCACGCCGATTACTGACCCGGTGGCTAATACTATAATTGCTCAGCTTCTTTATCTGGAGCGGGAAGACCCGGACAAAGACATCAGCATGTATATTCAGAGCCCAGGTGGGGTTATCAGCTCCGGTCTGGCTATTTATGACACCATGCAGTTGATAAAACCTGATGTCTCAACTATCTGCGTTGGGATGGCGGCGAGTATGGGGACGTTGCTGCTCTGTGCCGGGACCAAGGGCAAGCGCTATGCCCTGCCCAACGCCACTATTCATATGCATCAGGCGTTTGGTGGTGCCCAGGGACAGGCTGCCGATGTCGAGATTGCCGCCCGCGAGATTATGCGCATGCAAGAGCTAATCCGGAGCATTATCGCTAAACACACCGGTCAACCGCTGGAAAAGATAGCCCATGATACCGACCGCGACTTTTATTTGAACCCAGCGCAGGCGGTGGAGTACGGGCTTATCGATGAAATCCTGAGCAAGCCGAAGGGGAAGTAGCTAAAGCTTTTTGTGATAAAGCTCCTGGTAGCGCTTGGTTAGCTCACTCAAGGTAGGTAGACCCTCTCGGGCGCCTATTTGGGCAATGCCGAATTGGGCGACAATATCACCAAGCTGGCCGCATTCCTTGATGGTTTTCTTTTTAAGCAGTCCATAGATGAAACCGGCGGCAAAGGCATCACCGGCGCCGGTGGTATCAATTTCAGTCCCCCTGTCCCGGCTAGCCGATTCGACTAAATATTCATTTTCGGCGTCTCTGATATAGCCGATGGCGGTTTTACCCAGGCTGCCCCCTTTGCCCAGGGTGACTGCGATATTACGGCAGCCATGCTCAAGGCAGCTTTTTGCCCCCGCTTTAACATCTTTTCCAGTAAGCCGCCTTATTTCATCTTCATTGAGAAACAAGAGGCGAGTCCGGCGCAGTATTGGCGCCAGGGCTTTTAGCCCCTTAACGGCGTATAGTGCCCCGGGGGAGAAGCTGAGTTTAAGTGATGGCTTTAAGTTAGCCATTAGCTCCAGTAAAATCGGGAACTGCTGGTCACCGGCAAAAGAAGAGAGGTGGAGCATTTCTGCCCGGTTTATGTAGCTTAAGTCCAGGTCTTTTGTGATGAGCAGGTTGTTGGCGCCGGGTAGGACATAGAGGGAGCGCTTGCCCCGCCTATCACTGAGGCACAATACCGAGCCGGTTCCGGCTCTTTTTTTGACCTTTATTCGGCTGGTATCAACTCCCACCGCCTTAAAGTCCCGGAGCAGTACCTTACCCTCTTCGTCATCACCAACGACGCCGCTGAAACCAGCGCTTATCCCCAGCTTGGCCAGGCCATAGATAGTATTGGCGGCAGAGCCGCCGGCAAAAGCTCTAGCCTCTTCTACCACTGCCTCGCCGTCGTCAAGGATGCGCTCTACCTTATAGATATGGTCTATATTCAGCGCCCCCAGCCCGATTACTTTTATTTCATTCATTCTATGAACCCCGCCCCGTTTTAAACCTGTGTTTTTCGTCCCATACCCACCCGCCCAAAAGGGTTTCACCCTCT
>CAZQXA010000028.1:0-10875 GCA_964597155.1 uncultured Dehalococcoidales bacterium | reverse complement strand
TTTAAACCTGTGTTTTTCGTCCCATACCCACCCGCCCAAAAGGGTTTCACCCTCTGTAGGGTGGGTCAGGGTGGGAAGTTGAACTTACTCTCAAAATCAGGCTAGACCTCTCCTTCTCATCCCAGCTTAGCGGCTTCCTCCCTGACCAACCTTCTTATTTTCTTGTGGACCTTAATCATATCGTCCAGTTCTTTTCTGCCCGATAGCCAGTGGAAGTAGTTTCTGTCCTCTTTGCCCCCCAATCTTTCTTCATATTTCACCACTCTCTCCACCCAGCGGCGGTCACTCTTCTGCCAAGCCTCCATCACCACTTGCAGGTCGCTGATGAGGGTGGAGGCTAAGCCCATGGTGGCATAGGGTAGGGCGTACTCATTGGCATTAAAGGCAATGGCTAGCCCGCCTGCCTCCTCCACCGCCTGGAGCATTCTGAAATCGGTGATGCTATCGCCTACCACTACCCAGCTTGATAGGGGCTGGCCGTGTTTATCGGCAAATTGTTTGAGGGCGGCTACCTTGCGCCTTCCGCCGACCGGCTTTACCTGGGTTATGGCTGCGCCCAGCTCGGTGGCAGGCAGCTTCCCAAAGAAAAATTTATCCAGGCTTTGTTTAATTCGCTTATCATCGGCAGGCGGGTGCAGGTTAAGTATATTTTCTTCCGCTTGCTTTAGTAGCTTAGTCTCTTCCTGACTTAAAGCTGCCCGCAGTTTATCCAAGGGAAAAGCGGTGCAGGCGACATTATGGGTGTAGATGTCCAGTCTCTGGGTAACGCGCCGGGCATATTGTTCGTAGCTGGTGCTGATACAGAATACCTTCCAGCTATTGGACTGGAGCCAGGAGATGAGTTTGGCCACGCCGCCGGTGAGGCTGGTTTTAGCCGCCAGAGTGGCGATATCGTTCTCGGAGATATTGTGCAGAATGAGGAAGGGCACGATAAGAGCCAGTGTATCCCCCGGCTCATAGTCCTTCCTCTCTTCCAGCGCCAGCAGGTCATCATAGCGGCTGATAACCTCAAAGAGCTTATCGCCGTTGGGGAAGAGCTTCATCAACTCGTAGGCGTTGTCTTGAGGGGAGAGGGGTCCTTCAAGGTCAAAACAGATGAACTTCGCCATTGGTTTTCTACCTCACCCGTTTATTAGTTGTCTTTCTTCCCAGCCCCACCCTGTTTTAAACTTTTGTTTTTCTTCCCACCCTAACCCGCCCTCGGGGGCTTTGGCTCTATTAGGCTCTCTTCACCACCTGGTCTATCTCGTTGGTTAGATTATACCCCTTAATCGCTTTCCCGTCAGCATCAACCACCTTGCCATTTTTTATCCTAACCCTGCCCTGGCTGAAGGCCTTGAGGGTGGCTATTATTAGGGGGAATTCTCTAGCCAGCCCGTGCTGGCGGATGAGCTTGAACAGGCGGTTGCTTTCGCCCTGGCTTTTCTTGAGCTCTTCCAGCGGTTGCCCGGCTATTTCCTGCCAGTATTTATCAAATTGTTTGCCCCTGATGGGGAAGGTGCAGTAGGTCGCCGGGGGGCCTTCGTCCAGCTGGGGGGTTACCAGGTGCATCATTACCCCGGTTTCTTGAGCCTGGCTATTGATTAGCTGCCAGATTACCTCCTGCCAGGTTCCCTTTGGCCCTCCGGGAGCCGCCGGGTGGAGGTTAATCATGTTGTACTTCTGGCACATCTCCTCGCCGACGATGAGCATATAGCCAGCCAGGACACAGAGGTCGACAGCAAAGCCATCTAGCCTCTTCATCACCTCTCGGTCATAGCTAATACGCCACTGTGTGCCTTTGCCGGCTTTAAACCTTGAAGAGGAGAAGCATATTTTTGGCAGGCCGTAGCTTTCAACCAGTTTGAGGAAGAGGTCGCTTTCTTTGGCTTCGCCGGGCTTGCGGTTAGAAAAGACAAAGGCAATCTCAGCCTCAATTTCACCCAGGGCGATGCCTCTTTGAGCCACGGTGAGCAGGTCCCTGGCGGCTTTATCCCTGCCGGTAGAAAACCAGCCCAGTTTATAGGTGTTGATTAGTTTTCACCCCCCTTGAAGTTTTACTTCCTAACACCCCCGCCCCTCCCTGTTTTTATCAGTTCTCCTTCTTCCCACCCTGTCCCGCCCTATTAGGGCTTTTTACCCAACAAAAACTTTGTTTTGCGGAGGTCCCGTATTCGCCTCTTAAATACCTCTAAGAAAAGATATAAAAGGGGGAGGAGTTTTGCCTCACTCCGATTTCCCTTCGTTTAGATATGGAGCTTATCTTTTAGCCTTGCCCATAGGCTGGCAAAGTGGATTAGGGGGGTTGTCCTATGGCCGTTAATCTTACCCTCTTTCAGGGCTTTGAGGAAGTCAGCCTTGCCCCTAAATTCAGGCATCTCGACATAGGCATTACCTATCTCCTGAGGGGTATGGGCGTCACTGCCGGCGCTGGGGATGATGCCGTACCTGGCGGCAAAGGCTCGGGCTTTGGTTGAGCTCCGGCCTAAAATAGCCCGTGAGTTGAGTACTTCGACAATATCAATTTGACTGGCTATTTCCTCCAGTATCTTGCTGCGTAGTGCCGAATGGCGGAAGGTATCGAAGGGGTGGGGGACACATACCAGGCCACCCTGAGCCCTGATGCGCGATATTGTCTCCGCCGCCGATAGTCCGCTGGGTATGGTCTCTTTAAGAAACATGCCCATGATTTCGCCGTGGGGGGTCAGGACCTCCTCAGCCACGATTACCGTAAAAGGCGCTATCTCCCGCAGCCTTAACGCTCCCTCGGTGGTGCCGTGGTCACAGATGGCGACGCAGTTTATCCCAAGCTTCTGGCAGCGGCTGACTATCTTTTCCAGAGGCATATTGCAGTCCATGGAATATTCAGTATGAAGGTGAAGGTCGGCTTTCAGCAATTTGGCGCTAACTAACCCTTTCCAGATATTCACCGGTGCGAGTATCAACCTTAATCACATCCCCGTTATTGACAAACAGGGGGACCTGAATAGTAATGCCGGTCTCCAGCTTAGCCGGCTTATTGCCGGCGGCGGCGGTATCCCCTTTAAAGCCGGGGCCGGTCTCAACCACCTCAAGCTCGACGGCAACCGGCAGCTCCACTCCCAAAAGTTTGCCCTTATAGCTTGATACCTCCAGCGACATGCCCTCTTTGAGATAATTTAGGGCATCACCCAGCTGGTCGGTGGTGAGGGGTGTCTGTTCAAAGGTTTCTTGGTCCATAAAGTAATAGGTATCGCCATCATTATAAAGGTACTGCATGGCACGGTAGTCCAGGCGTGCCCGGGTGAACTTCTCGCTGGCCTGGAAGGTCCGCTCAATGGTGTGACCGCTGCGGATATCGCGAAGCCTGAGTCGGATCTGGGCGCTGCCACGCCCCATCTTAATGTGCTGGTAATCCAGGACCTGATAAAGCTTATCCGCCAGTTCAATGGTAAGCCCTTTTCTTAATTCGCCGCCATCAATCATATTAGACTCCACTCTAGTTTATTTTTGGCTTTTCGAGATTTGCCTTACTTTCCCCTTTTCCATTACCACCAGGTCTTCAATTCTCACCCCTCCCCAGCCTTCCTCGTAAATGCCGGGCTCAATGGTAAAGACCATGCCGCTGGCCAGCTTTTCTGCCGAGCCAGTTCCAAGGCGCGGCAGTTCGTGGGTGGCTAGCCCAACACCATGACCCAGGCCGTGACCAAAGGCGGCGCCGTAGCCTGCCGCCTCAATCACTTCCCTGGCTAGCTGGTCAGCCTCACCGCCGCTCATCCCTTCCTTGATTATAGCCATTACCGTGGCTTGAGCGCCAATAACGGTATCATATATCTTTTTGAAGTTATCATCAGGCGTACCCAGGCAGATAGCCCGGCTCAGGTCGCTGCCGTAACCCCCGACCCTGGCTCCGATATCAATTATTATCGGCTCAGCTTCTCCCAGAGCCCGCCCTGAGGGCTGGGCGTGGGGGAAGGCGGCATTCGGCCCTGAGGCAACGATAACATCAAAGGGAAGGGGCTGGCTGCCTTTCTCTCTCATGAATCTTTCTATCTCCCAGGCGGCTCCCTTTTCCGTCATGCCGGGACAAATCTTTTCCCGGATGTATTCCATGGCGGCATCGCTTATCTCGGCAGCTTTGGTGATAAGGGTGATTTCCTCGGCTTCTTTTATCGCCCGCAGCGATTCCACCATTCCCTCTACTGGGATAAGCCTGGTCTGGGCTCTGTCCTTTTTCATTATATCAGCTAGCTGCCGATGCCGGGCAAAGGTGAGGTGTGCCGCCTCAAAGCCCAGCCTTTTTATGCCCAGTTCAGCCAGCAGTCTGGGAAGCCAGTCCCCTAGGTCACTGGTTATGGGCAGGAGCCTATAGTCCGGCGCCTGGCTCTTGGCTTGAGCCAGATAGCGAAAGTCGGTGGCTATAACGGCGTCTTGCGGGGTAATGACCAGTAAGCCAGCCGAGCCGTTAAAACCGGAGAGGTAATGCCTGTTCTCCGGCTGGGAGATAAGGATGCCATCAATCTCCTTTTCGCCTAGTCCCTGGCGCAGCTTCTTTAGTCTATCCTTTGTCTTCAGGCTCATCTTTCTTTTCTCTGGCTAGGGGGTGGGCTGATAGGTATACCTTCCTCGCCTGCCTTTTGGTGACATGGGTATAAATCTGGGTGGATGATAATTGTGCGTGCCCCAGAAGCTCCTGGACGACCCTTAAATCAGCGCCGCCGTCAAGGAGGTGGGTGGCGAAGGTATGGCGCAGCATATGGGGATGAACCCTCTTGCCAATGCCGCTTTTCCGGGCATATTGCTCTAGTATTCTCTGCACCCTTCGTTCGGGGAGGCGCTGACCATAGCGGTTGAGGAAGAGGGCATTGCTTTTCTTGCCTCCGAGCAGCTTAGGTCTGCCCTGGGCAAGGTAGTTGCGCAGGGCCTCGGCGGCTGGCTCCCCCATCAGCACCACCCTTTCTTTAGAGCCCTTCCCCCAGACGCGAGTTTCATTGCTTTCAAGGTTGATTTGCCCCAGCTCCAGCCCTGTCAGTTCGCTTACCCTCAAGCCTGAGGCATATAGCAGCTCTAATAAAGCCCGGTCACGCTGCCCCTGGGGCGTGGACAGGTCGGGGGCACCGAGCAGCCTTTCCACTTCCTTCAGGGTAAGAAAGGAGGGCAGGCGCTTGTCCAGCTTGGGCGAGGAGACCCTCTCTATGGGGTTGGCCGAGGTTATTTTCTCCCGCACCAGGTAGCGATAGAAGGAGCGGATAGCCGATAGCTTGCGGGCAATGCTGGCTTTGACCACCCCCCGCCCCACCAGATGGGAGAGGTAATCACGCAGGACTTTTCTATCTACTGCCTCCAGCGAAGCCACCTTCTTTTGATTGAGGAAGCGGAAGAAGTCCAGCAGGTCGGTCTTGTAGTTGCGCACGGTATAGGGCGAGACATTCCGTTCCGCTTCAAGGTGCTGGATATATCTATTAAAAATTTCTTGCATTATAGTCCTAAAGTCTTTCTTCCCACCCAACCCACCCGAAAGAGGTTTTTACCCCACAAAAACAAAGTTTTTGTGGGGGCCCCATTTTCACCTCTCTTGAACTCTCCTTTAGTGTCCTCCACCCCGCCCCCTTTTTAATCGGTGGCTTTCTTGCTACCGCCCCGTTTTCGGGTGGTCTTTTTCCTCACACCCCGTTTCTGAGTGACTTTCTTACCACTCTCGGGGGCTTTGCTTATATTGGTTGTTCCTGTCACCTGGCCGGTAGGGGTTCCTCCTTCCACCACCTCTCCCAGCTTCCCTCTATACTCACACTTGGTGCACTTTGCCAAGTTTCTCCTATAGACAGTAAGCAGTCCGCCGCACCGGGGGCAGGGCTGGGGGAGAGGTCTAAGGTTGGTGGCAAAGTTGCAGTTGGGGTAGTTGCTGCAGCCGTAAAAGGTGCGTTTCCTCTTGCTCTTCTTCTCCACTATCTCCCCGCCGCACTTCGGGCACTTAACCCCGACCTTGACCTGAAAAGACTTGGTGTATTTGCAGTCGGGGTAACCGCTGCAGGCTATGAATTTTCCGTAGCGCCCGAATTTGATTACCATGGGCTTGCCGCACCGGGGGCAGATTTCGTCGGTGGCTTCCTCCAGCTTTACCTTTTCCATAAGCTCGGCGGCGCTCTGCAGGCTCTGGGCAAAGGGGGTATAGAAATCCTGTACCACCGTTACCCAGTCCTTGTTTTCGTTGGCTACCTGGTCTAATTCATCCTCCATCTGGGCGGTGAACTTGATGTCAACGATGCCGGGGAAGTGCTTGGTCAGCAGGTCGTTGACGATAAGGCCCAGCTCGGTGGGCTGGAATCTGCCCTCGGTCTTGGTGACATATTCTCGCTCCTGAATTGTGGAAAGTATCGGGGCATAGGTGCTGGGACGGCCGATTCCCCACTGTTCCAGCATCTTAATCAGGGTGGCTTCGGTAAAGCGTGCCGGGGGCTTGGTGAAATGCTGCTCGGGGAAGAGCTCTATCAGCTTCAAGGCATCGCCTTTCTCCAAAGGGGGCAGGGTGGCACCCGCTTTTTCTTCGGCTTCGTCTCTACTCTCGATATAGAGAACCATAAACCCGTCAAAGGTGTTGACCGAGCTGGAAGCTCTAAATAGATAGTCGGCTCTGGGGTGGAGACATTGGGCTTGAATATCAACCGTGGTGTTAGCAAAGGCGGCGGCTGACATCTGGCTGGCTACCATTCTTTTCCAGATGAGCTGGTAGAGCTTGAATTGGGCATCGCTGAGGTAGGGTTTGAGCCGGGAAGGCTCCCGCCGTATCTTGGTGGGACGAATGGCTTCGTGAGCCTCCTGCGCCCCCTTTACCGTTTGGGCAAAGGAACGGGCGTGGGGGGGAAGGTAACGAGAGCCGTACTGGCTGGCGATAAACTCTCTGGTCTCGATAATGGCGGAGCGAGCTACCCTGGTGGAGTCGGTGCGCATATAGGTGATGAGCCCGACGCTACCCTCATCGCCGATAGGCAGGCCTTCATAAAGCTCCTGAGCTACCGACATAGTCAGCTTGGCCGTGAAGTGGAACTTGCGCCAGGCTTCCTGCTGCAGGGTGCTGGTGATGAACGGCGGCGCCGGCTGGCGGCTCACCTTTTTGCTGCTCACCTTGCTTACCCTGTAGCTGGCTTTTCGGAGCTTCTGCTCTAGCTTGGTCGCTTCTGGCTCATGGTTAATCTCCAGCTTGGTGCCGTCGGCAAGGCCGACCAACATCGCCCTGAAGGTGGCTGCCTCGGTAGCCTTGGCCAGCTCAGCCTCAATAGTCCAGTACTCTACGGGGACAAATTGCTCGATTTCACGCTCGCGGTCGACGATAATCTTAAGCGCCACCGACTGCACCCTGCCCGCCGATAGCCCCCTCCTTACCTTCTGCCAGAGCAGCGGGCTGAGCTTATAGCCGACCAGCCTATCCAGGATACGCCTCGCCTGCTGGGCATTGACCAGGTGCATATCTATAGAGCGAGGATGGGCGAAGGCGTGCTCAATAGCTTCCTTGGTTATTTCGTGAAAGACGACGCGGCGGTATGGTTTGCGGTTGGTTTTGGTCACTGTTTGCAGGTGCCAGGAGATAGCCTCCCCCTCGCGGTCGGGGTCGGTGGCTAGATATATGATAGAGGCCGCCTTGGCGGCATCTTTAAGTTCCCTGACAATCTTACTCTTGGCTCTGGGCACAACGTATTTTGGAGTAAATCCCTCTTCCAGGTCTATCCCCAGCTGGCTTTTGGGCAGGTCTCGGACATGGCCCATCGAGGCTTTGAGGCTATAGCTGCTACCCAGGAGCTTGCCTAGCGTTCTAGCCTTGGCTGGCGATTCCACTATGACCAGCTTCTTCTCCATCGTCTTAATCTACCTTTACCCGGTATGCCTCTCTGGTCTCCCGGGAGAGGACATAATTCATGGTTCCCACCTGCTTTATCAGGCCCTTAAGCTCCATCATAGCCAGGGTGGAGCTTACCACTGATGTCGGCAGGCCGCTGCTACGGCAGACTTCATCAATATGGGTGGGCTCGGCGCCGAGTTGCTTCAGTAACAGCGACTCGGTCTCGGAGGCGGGTATAACCTCTCTAATCTCCATCTGGTGAGCGACAGCGGTCAGATTCAGTTCCTCCAGGATATCGGTATAGTCACGGACTAACTTAGCCCCTTCCTGGATGAGGCGGTTGGTCCCCCGGCTGGCTGGGGAGAGGATGCTACCGGGGACGGCGAACACCTCTCTATTCTGCTCCAGCGCCAGGCGGGCGGTAATCATAGCCCCGCTGGTCTCATCAGCCTCAACCACCAACACCCCCAGGCTCAGCCCGCTCATAATCCGGTTACGCTGGGGGAAGTTTTCTTTTCTGGGCTCAGTGCCGAAAGGGAACTCGCTTATCAGCGCGCCGTGGCTGGTGATATCACGGGCGAGGGCGGCATTTTCGGCAGGGTAAATAATATCAAGGCCACAACCAAATACGGCAATCGTCCTGCCTCCCGCCTCTAGAGCGCTTTTGTGGGCTATGGAGTCGATGCCTCTAGCCAGGCCGCTGACAATGGTAATCTTATTTCGGGCCAGGTCAGACACTATCTCCTCGGCAGCCTGTCGGCCGTAAGCCGTAGCCCGGCGGGTGCCCACCACTGCCAGACACCACTCATCGATGGGGAGCAGGGAGCCCTTGACATAAAGTATTGGGGGATAGTCGTATATCTCCTTGAGACGGGAGGGATAATCCGGGTCGCGGAAGTTGAGCACCCTTACCTCGTAGCGTTCCAGCTTTTCCATCTCCGCTTCCAGAGAAATCTCTGGTCGCCATTGGACGATGGCATTTACCGAGCTTTTGTCCAGCCCGGCACGCTTTAGTTCAGCAGGGGTAGCCTGCCACGCTAGCTCCAGGCTGTGGAAATAGCTTTCCAGCAGTGATAGTTTGACCCGCCCGATGCGGGGTATCAGGCTAAAGCCAACCCAGTATTTAATGTCTTTTTGGGCCATTTTCAAAGCAATTCTAGCACAGGGATAAACTGGTAGCAATTAGAATTTATCAACCTCACCCCATTTAGCTCTTCACCCCCTCCCCGCTTTAACACGTGTTTTGTTTCCCACCCACCCAACCCTATAAGGGTTGGCACCCTTCTTAAATACCCCAAGGAATAATGGGTTGGGGGAGTTAGAGGGAACTAGGAAGTGCTCTAGCCCCGCCTTCCCAAGAGGAATGCCGAGCAGATGAGAGCCACCCCCAGCATCACGCCCCCCATAATGGTAAAGGTGGTGTCAAAGCCGAAATGGTCGGCGAGAATGCCCGCTACTGGTACGATTAGACCGGTACCTCCCCGGCTAGCAAAGTAGTAGATGCCGAGGACGGTGGAGCGGTGGCGCTCCGGGGCATTGGTGATGATTTGAGCCTCCGTGACTGGCATGGCCATATACATGCAGCTGCCGGTGACCAGCAATAGTAGCCAGATGCTCCAACCCAGAGAGGCGAAGCTAAGTAGGTATAGGGCGGGACCGGCGATAATACTCACCACCAGTATCACCGGGACGGTACCCACTCTGTCGGAGAGGTAACCGCCGACGGGTCCTGCCCACAGCCCAGCAAAGTGAAAGAGGGCAAAGAGAAAGGCACCGGTTGCCTCGCTGGCCCCGAGGTCATCAACGGCAAAGAGGGCAATATAGTATATAACCCCCATTATCAGGACCTGAAGCATCACCCCCAGAGTGATGAAGGGTATCAGCCGGCGCAGATTGCCCGAGGGCTTAGCTGGTTCAAGCTGGCGGCTGGTGACCAGTGCTTTGGCTTTTCCTGCGTAGCCGCGCCTTTCCAGAAAGACGAAGAGCACGATGCCGATGATAAAAGCGGGGATTGCCATGGTAATAATGGTGCCCCGCCAACTCAAGACCTGGAAGAGGGCGGCGGCAATCAGGGGGGTGAGGAAGAAGCTGGCTGTGCCGCCTATCTGGTGCAGTCCCAGCGCGCTGCCCCGGTCTCTTTTATCGACGGATGCCGAGATAAGAGGCGAGGCAGCAGGGTGATAGCCCCCGCCCATCACCCCGAGCAAAATCAGGAAAATGGCCATTACCAGATAGCTGGGGGCAATGCCGATGAGTATGGCAAACAGCGCCACCCCGGAAATGCCCAGGGTAATCATTATTCGGGGGCCGAGGCGGTCGGAGAGCCAGCCGGCGGGCAGGTGGCTAAAGCCGTAGGCGAGGTTATAGGCGGACATCATCCAGCCCATTTTTTCGTAGTCAAGGGAGAATTCATCCCGGATGAAAGGGGTGAGGGGTTGGAGGATGGCACCGGTAAAGTGATGGCAGAAGTGGGCCAGGACAAAAAGGGGCACTAGCCCTGAGAAAAGGGCGAGAAACCTTGGCTTCTTGATGGCAAACTTCCTTATAGTCAGTTATTTCAAGCCAATTGGCGCCGTGGCGTAATTTGGCTTGCCAGCCGTAGCTTCGAGCGTAGGCTGGCGGAGAGGGTGGCCAACTACGCTCTTGCAGAGCTTCGATGGCTAAAGGACTCGTTTTTGTAACAAAGCCCTCCCCGAGCCAGTCTTAAGGTATTGTTCAAGCTCGATAGCCCTTGACCGATTTTTAACTGCGAAATATGCTTCTAAACTAAAAGGCGCCCTGTTTTTCGTAGAATCAACCTTCCCAGAGTTATGTTCAGTCAATCGGCGGCTAATACTATTCGTTGAACCTACATAGAGATTTTTATCTACCGCGCTTCTCAAAATATATACGTACCACATAGCTTATTTGGCTTGCCAGCCGTAGCTTCGAGCGTAGGCTGGCGGAGAGGGTGGGATTCGAACCCACGGTAGCCTTGAGGGCTACACACGCTCTCCAGGCGTGCCTGATAGACCACTCCAGCACCTCTCCGTAAGGTTAGCTATTGGCGGAGAGGGTGGGATTCGAACCCACGCTCCGCTTAC
>CAZQXA010000027.1:0-12884 GCA_964597155.1 uncultured Dehalococcoidales bacterium | reverse complement strand
TGCTGATAATTGCATCGCCCATGGTCTTTCCCTGGTACAAGCGCAACTTACTGGAGAGCCGTAACTACGGGCGCTGGATAGAGTATTTCTTCAGTTCCTCTATCATGATTGTGCTCATCTCCCAGATATGCGGAATAAGCGATATTGCTGCACTGCTGGCTATCTTCGGCATCAATGCCAGTATGATCCTGTTCGGGGCGTTGCAGGAAAAGTATGAAAAACCGGGCAAGCCTAGCTGGCTGCCCTTCTGGTTCGGCAGCTTTGCCGGCATTATCCCTTGGATCGCGATCGCGATTTACGTCTGGGCGCCAGGGCTCAATGTATCACCACCCGGCTTTGTCTACGGTATCATAGCCTCGCTGTTCGTTTTCTTTAACTGCTTTGCTATCAACATGGTATTGCAGTACAAGAAGGTGGGACCCTGGCAGGATTACCTTTTCGGGGAGAAGGTGTATATACTTCTCAGTCTCACGGCCAAGGCGCTGTTAGCCTGGCAGGTGTTCTTCCCAGTGCTGATGTCAACCTAGTTGCCGAGTCAGCGCTGGCCTGGCAGATTTTCGCTGGGTACCTTGCGACCAGTGTAGCCGGACAGTGCTTTCACTCATTAAAAGGAGGTGATGCCTTTACGAAAGTGAAAATGCCCAAAATACTGAACCAAATAATAAAAAAGCAACAACTAAAGGAGGTATAAAATGGCTAAAGTAGCCCGAGAGGTGGTGGAGATGGCTGGGGTAGACGTTGACGAACTGCTTGAGCTCTTGGTCAACAACGCCGCTGCCGAACTAACCACCTATTACTACTACACGATTCTGAGAGCGAACCTTATCGGACTTGATGGCGAGACGATAAAGGAAATCGCCGAGACCGCCCGAATTGAAGACCGCAACCACTTTGAGGCTATTGTCCCCCGCATCTACGAGCTGGGTGGCAAATTACCGGAGAGCATGGTCGATTTCCACGATTGTTCTGCCTGTCCACCAGCCAGCCTGCCCAAGAACCCGAAAGACGTTAAGGCAATGCTGACGGTGCTGGTGGAGGCGGAGCGATGCGCCGTCAGGGGATACAGCCACATCTGTAATCTGACGGCGGGCAAAGACCACCGCACCTACGATTTAGCCCAGTCTATTCTCAACGAAGAAATAGAGCACGAGTCTTGGTTCTCCGAATTCCTGGGCGAGGGTCCCTCCGGTCACTTCCTGCGCCGCGGCGAGACCTCTCCCTTCGTCTCCAAGTTTCTAAAGTAACGGCGCCGTGATGTGTTATAATGGGGAGGCTTTAAATGAGCCTCCCCAAAAATTTGGGCAGCCGGGCTAAAGATGGAAACTAGCTTTTTTCAGAACCTTCCTCCGGTGGTACAGGCGCTTCTGGCGACCTGTTTCACCTGGGCGATGACGGCTCTGGGGGCAGCCCTGGTGTTCACCACCAAGGGGGTAAGCCGGCGGCTCCTAGACGCCATGCTTGGTTTTGCCGGTGGGGTTATGATTGCTGCCAGCTACTGGTCACTGCTGGCGCCGGCTATCGCCATGTCAGAGGGCAAGGCTGTCCCGGCCTGGGTCCCGGCGGTTGCCGGCTTCCTGCTCGGCGGCATCTTCCTGCGGGTTGCTGATAAGGTGCTGCCCCACCTGCACCTTGGCTTTCCTGCCGCCGAGGCTGAGGGGGTCAAGACAAGCTGGCAACGGAGCACCCTGCTCATTCTGGCAATAACCCTGCACAACATCCCTGAGGGTCTGGCCGTTGGCGTTGCCTTTGGCGCTCTGGCCGCTGGTTTACCTTCAGCCTCTTTGGGAGCCGCTATTGCTCTAGCCATCGGCATAGGCATTCAGAACTTCCCCGAAGGGCTGGCCGTTTCCCTGCCTCTTCGCCGTGAAGGTCTATCCCGCGGCAAAAGTTTCTGGTACGGGCAATTATCGGGACTTGTTGAACCCATCGCCGGTGTCATCGGCGCCGCCGCCGTTATTATCGCCCAGCCTATCCTGCCCTATGCCCTGGCTTTTGCCGCCGGGGCTATGATATTCGTCGTCATTGAGGAGGTAGTCCCGGAAGCGCAGCGCGGCGGCAACGCCGACCTGGCTACCATGGGGGGGATGGTTGGCTTCGCCGTAATGATGTTACTTGATGTCGCCTTCGGCTAAAGCCTTAAACCGGCTACGACGATGAGAGCATTTACCAGGGAAGAATTAAAGCAGTACGACGGAAGAAGTGGCATTGCCTATGTCGCCTACGCCGGCAAGGTATACGACGTCTCACCCAGCTTTCAGTGGCAGAAGGGCGTTCACCAGGTCAGCCATCACGCCGGTTGTGATTTGACCGATGTCTTAAAAAAAGCCCCGCACGGTGCTGATATACTGGAGAAGTTCCCCGTGGTTGGCGAATTTAAGGGATAAAGGCCAAAAACAAAGCAGGAGTGGCAGGATTCGAACCCGCGACCTGCGGTTTTGGAGACCGCTGCTCTTCCAACTGAGCTACACTCCTACGCCAATGGTTATATTACCATAAATTTCGCCAAAAATTAACTTCTCGTCCCTGGCCTCTAGATACCCAGTTTCTGGCGCTTAGCCTCAATGTGTTCCAGGATGGCATCTACCGCTTTGAGGGGGTCCTCTTCGACATTGAGCTGGCCACCGGTCACCTGCCGGCAGTCCTGGGTCAGCAGTTTCACCAGGTCTGGCCCTCCGCTGACCGTTGGCACCGGGTTCACGTAGGTATAGAGGCCCAAGGCAATGGCGAAAATAGCATCTATGGTTGCCTTCTGCTCCATGTATTCCGGGGCGGCGGCCACGACGGGGAGGTCGGGTATCGGCACCCCACCGAGGGCCTGGGAGACGGTGGCTAGCAGGTCAGCGATGCGTCCGGTATCGGTGCAGGTGCCGTAGCTGAGGATGGGGGGAATGCCCAGGCTTTGGCACAGCCCTTCAAGCCCCGGACCGGCGTATTTCCTGGCTTCGGGCGAGCATAAGCCGGCGACCTGCAAGCCCCCATTGCCGCAACCCATGGCAAGCACCAGGACATCACGCTTTATCAGCTCTTTAGCTATGGCTACGGTATGCATGTCCTGCCCGTGGTTGCGCAGGGTGGTGCAGGAGACCAGACCGGCTATACCCCTGATGATGCCCTTCTTGATAGCATCCAGCAGAGGCTCCAGACTACCTCCCAGGGCTTCGACAATGCTCTCCGTGGAAAAGCCGACGACGGCTTCTCCCATTGGTAGCTGGGGTATAGCCTCAACCGATGCCCTCCGTTCCTTGAAATTGCCAATCGCCATCTCTAGTAGCTGGGCCGCCTGCTCTTCCGCTTTCTCCGGCAGGTAGTTGATGCGCTCGGTTACACCCTGGAAGGCAACCAGTTCGCTTACCGGCACCAGCTTAAACTTGTATTTCTGGGCGTAAAGCGGGTCGATGGGCATGGAACAGTTCATATCAGCGGCAAAGAGGTCGATACAGCCCGAGGCCAGGACTGCTTCCTGCATAATCCAGTTGCCGGTGAACCCGTAAAAGGAGTCGTCCATCTCCCATCTTTGAATCATCTCCTGCCCCGTTTCTATATTGGCGATGACACGCAGTCCCCTGGCGCCCACTGCTTTAGCCTTGTCCTGCCATTCCTTTTTCCTAGCCAACTGCACCATGGCGAAGCCGAGGAAAGGCTCATGGCCATTGGGGAGGACATTGACGTATTCAGGCTCCAGAACGCCCAGGTCAACGCGCATCCGGTGAGGCCTCGGTATTCCGTAGATTATATCCTGGCAGTATTCGTTGACGATTTGGCTTTGATAGGCCATGGCGATAGCCAGCCGCATCGCCTTGAGTGCCAGGCTCAGGTAGTAACCATCAACATTGGTGAGGCAGGAACTTGTCGCCAGCATCATCTCGCCGTAGATTCCGCCGGGGAATATGCCCAGTTTTTGCCATACTTCCTGGCGCTCAGCCGGAGCCAGAGCCTGGACAATCTGGCTCGGTTCATAGTGTTTCCTGTTAAAATCGGATTCGGCAAAGTCACATAGGCGAAGCGCAATCTCGTTTACCGACCCCGAGGTGTCTATCCCCAGCCTTCGGCTGAAGGTCTCCAGTTTGTCCTTTTCCCTTATCTGGAACGGCGTCTGGCCCCTGGCTGTGGCTCGGAGTGTCTTAACGGTCTGGTCGGCATGGTAGTGATAGGTAGATGCCCCCAGCACGTTTCTGAGCAACATCATGCGCATCGCCATGCCGTCGGCGTTAATACCGCAGACCCCCCTCTTGTCCTTGGCGGCATCGGCGCGGCAGGGGCCGTTGGAACACAGGTCGCATCTTACCCCGCCCATACAAAAGGGGCACCTCTGGTCGGGGTTACCCCCCAGACCCTGGGCCTGGTATCGGTCCCATATATTGCTCAGGTTATCCTTCTTGATTCTTTCGTATGCCTGGCGAACAGACGGGTGGTAGGAAATCCTATCCCCTTCCATAAATCACCTCCTAATTTAAATGGGGATCAAGCCGGTCTCGCTTTATCCTCGCCCCTATCTTGGGCTTCCGGCAAGCTTATATCGCAGACAAGGCCGGTAGGGCAGCTCTCACACTCGAGCTGCAGTGTAGTGTGTCTAATATTGAAATACTGGGCTAGGTGCTGATTAACTGCCTCCACAATTTCAGCGCTCCGGCTTACTGTCTGGTCCTCAATACGCACATGAGCACTCAGAGCGTGCAGGCCTGAGGTAATAGTCCAGATGTGAATATCATGCATATCCTGCACCCCGGGAACACTCTTGATTATCTCTATAACTTTATCAACCTGAATATGTCGGGGAACGGATTCTAGGAGGATATCGGCTGATTCTCTAACTATCCGCACTGCTCCCCACAGTATGATGCCGCCGATAAGAACGGCTATGATGGGGTCAGCGACATACCACCCGGTGACCAGAATGATTACCCCGGCAACAATCACCCCAAACGAGGATATAGTATCCCCGATGATATGCCAAAAGGCAGCTTTTATATTTAAGTTTCGATGACTGTATTTTCTAAGTAGCAGCACCCCGGTCAGATTGGCTGCTAAACCAATGGCAGCTACCAATAACATCAACGGAGTCTGGATATGGGGTGGGTCGGAAAATCTCTGGTAGGCTTCGTAGAAAATATAGAGTGACACCAAAGCCAGAATAGTGCCGTTAGCCAGAGCCGCCATGATTTCGGCGCGATGATAGCCATAGGTTTTGCTGGCTGTTGCTGGCCGCCTAGCTAACGTCATGGCGAACAAGCTCAGTCCTAAGGCTAAAGCATCAACCAGCATGTGCCCGGCATCGCCAAGCAGGGCCAGACTATTGCTCAGGATGCCACCTATGACCTCAAAGGCCATAATCACCACTACGATGACCAGAGCTATCTTAAGTGGTTTACCACCTTTGTCAGTTAAATGGCTGGCTTCCGTGTACTGATTCATTGTGATTAATGGGCATCTTTTTCTGCCTGGCCAAAACTTCTCTAGGACAAATCCTTCTTGATCTGCTCAAACTCTTTCCTAGGTATCTCCCCCTTGGCGTAACGTTCTTTAGCCACTTCCAGTGGGTCACGTTTGGGGGCAGAGTCGCCTCGCCTGAGCAGTTTGGTAAATCCCCAGATGATAAGGGCGATAAGTCCTCCCCAGAATAGCACCATAAATAATCCGCCGAAAACCATCCACCAGCCCATACCTATTGGCGTTTCCCACATGTGGAACATTTTGTCACCTCCTAAAAGCAAAAGAAGATATAATCTATATCTCTATTTACCCTTTTTCCTCACATAGACTTTGATTTCGCCGCCCTCCTCTTTAACTCCCAGAAACTCGTTGCCCGTGGCCTGGCACCAGGCGGGCATGTCCTGTTTTATGCCCTTGTCGTCAGCCACCACCTCCAGAACCTCGCCCGGCTTTAATTCCTTAATTTTTTCTGCGGTTTTGACAATGGGCATAGGACAGTATAAGCCCACGCAGTCCAGGGTATAGTCTGCCTTCATTTCTCCCTCCCTCTGCTTGGTTCTTTAAAGAGCACCCGGCTAGATAAACAGGGTCACCTTTGACTGGCGGGCCTCATTTAAGAAAAAGGCGGCACCGGCCAGACCCAGAGCTTCGCTGCGGAAGGCATCTGGCTCCAGCCCCATCACCCCGCAACTCGTGGAGCAGGGGACCATTTTTACCCCCATCTCTCTAGCCATGGTGATGAACTCCTCTATAGAAGGCACCTTGCTCTCTTTCATCAGCCGTTTCATCATCCCGGTTCCCAGGCCAAACATGTGAAACTTGGAAAGCTTCAACCTCTTGGAGCCACCCCGATTCATGAAGTTGAGCATTTTCCTCATCAGCCCTTTGCTTTTGATGCCGCCCTCATTCTTCTTAATGATGTTCAGTCCCCAGAAGGTGAAGAACATGGTGACATCCATCCCCATGCTGGCACCGGTGGTCGCCAGTATGAAAGCGGCTAAAGCCCGGTCCAAATCACCGCTAAAGACCACGATGGTTAACTTTTCCTTCTCGGCCATCTTAAATTCAACCTCCTTTGGTGGCTTCTTTTCTGATATCAGTGCCGCAATGGGGGCAAACCCTTTGCTCGCGGGGTAAAGGCTGGCGGCACTTGGGGCAGTAGAACATGGTTACGCCGCAGAACTGGCATAGGGTTAGGTTTGCCTCTATTATCTCGGCATCACAGTAGGGGCAGTAAAGGTGCTCCTTTTTCTGGCTCATTTCTTTTCGCCTCCTGTTTTCTCTTTGCTCTCGTAGTCCTCGATGGCTTTGTTCAGAGCCTGGGCACCCAGGTTGGAGCAGTGAAACTTTTGCTTGGGCAAGCCCTCCAGCTCGGCAGCTACTGCCTGGGGGGTGATTTTCTTGGCTTCCTCCAGTGTCTTGCCTTTAGCCATCTCACTCACCATGCTGGAAACAGCAATCGCCGCCCCGCAGCCGAAGGTCTTGAACTTGACATCCTCCAGGCGGTTGTCCTTAACCTTTATGTAGAAGGTCATCATATCTCCACATACTGGGTTGCCTACTTCGCCAACGCCATCGGGATTGGCGATTTCGCCCACATTGCGCGGGTTCATGAAGTGGTCCATTACCTTTTCGCTATAAATCGGCATGTTATTTGCCTCCTTGGCTCGCTTTAATGAATTTACTATAGAGGGGTGACATCTGCCGCAGCCTGTCAACGATAGGGGGCATAGTCTCCAGGACGTAATCTATATCCTCGGCGGTGTTATCTATGCCCAGGGTAAAGAGAAGGGAGCCCTGAGCCAGCTCGTGGGATATCCCCATGGCAAGGAGCACGTGGGACGCTTTGAGCGCCCGGGAGGTGCAGGCTGAGCCGCTGGAGACAGCGATCCCCTGGCTATTTAGGAGCATGAGCATGGCTTCGCCTTCGATAAACTCCACGCAAAAACTGGCGTGCCCCGGCAGGCGGTTTTGGGGGTGGCCGGTGACGACCACGCGTTCAATCCTATCGGGCAGCTCTTTGAGCAGGCGGTCGCGCAGGGGGGTTAGCTGTTTTTGTCGCTTTGCCATATTAGCCTTGGCCAGTTCCGCTGCCTTACTCAGCCCGGCAATGGCGGCCACATTCTCGGTGCCGGCCCGCCGCCCTCCTTCCTGGATGCCACCGTCAAGAAGAGGTATGAGCCGCACACCCTTGCCCAGCCACAGGGCACCAACGCCTTTGGGACCATAGAACTGGTTCCCGGCCAGGCTCAGGGCATCTACCCCCAGTTCCCCCACATCAACTGGTATTGTTCCCGCCGTAGCTACGGCGTCAGTATGAAAGGGGATTCCCCGCTCCCTGGTTATCCTGGCTATCTCGGCTATGGGTTCTAGTGTACCCACTTCACCGTTAGCCTGCATTATGGAGACCAGCACCGTGTCCTTTCTTAAATTTCGGCGCACCTCTTCGGGGTCAACCACACCGTACTTGTCCACCGGGACTTCACTTGTCTCAAAGCCCCACTTCTCCAGGGTCCTGGCCGAGTGCAATACCGAGAAATGCTCGATAGCGGAGACGACCACGTGTTTTCCCTTGGCCATTCGTGCCAGCGCCAAGCCCTTGACGGCCAGATTATTGGCCTCGGTGCCGCTGCCGGTGAAGATTATCTCCTCTGGTTTTGCCCCAATAAGCCCGGCTACTTGGGCACGGGCTGCCTCTATGGCTTCTCGGGCACCGTCTCCCCAGTCATGCAGTGACGAAGGGTTACCAAAGACATCACCCAGATAAGGCATCATGGCCTCACGGACTTCAGCTAGCAGCGGTGTCGTCGCCGCATTGTCTAGATATACCTTTCTCATCCTGGCACCTCCCTTTAAGGATATAGCTGGTTGCCTTTATCATCCTCAATGATGATGGCATCCTGCGGGCAACTTTCGGCTGCCTCCATTAGCGTTTTCTCAGCGACCGAGCCGGAGTCATGGGCTACGGCTTTGTTTTCATCATCAAGCTCAAATACGCTGGGGGCGATAGCCACGCAGTTGCCAACCCCGATACATAATTCTCTATCCACTCTTACCTTCAAAGCCCACCTCCTTATGCTGGTTCTTTTCTATCTTATTTTATCATCTTATAGGCTGTCTTGGCTTTAAGGCGAACCTCTTTTAATCTTCACTCTTTAAGGTCAACCAGCGTGCTCGGTATTAATTCAGATAGGGCGGGATGGATGTGCATCGCCCCCTCTATTTCAGCAACATGCCCACCGGAGGTCATGGCATTGACCACCTCCTGGATAAGGATAGGGGCGTAGGGCCCGATAATATGGAAGCCCAGCAGCTTAGCGCTTTCTTTTTCCACCACGGCTTTGGCGAAACCTTCCTTCTCCATCATGGCTTCACCCTGAGCCACATCAAAGTATCTTGTCCTGCCTACCAGCACCTGGTGTCTTTTTCGGGCATCCTCTTCGCTGAGCCCGACTGAGGCAATCTGGGGGTGAGAGTAGACAGCATGAGGTACCGCGCTGTAGTCCATCTTCAGCTTAGTCCCGTGCAGCACGTTATTAGCCACCAAAACCGCTTCCTGGTTGGCTACGTGGGTGAACATCTGCTGGCCATTAGCATCACCCACGGCAAAGATGTTCTTCTGGCTGGTCTCAAGATATTCGTTCACTTTTATGAAACCTCGGGAATCGGTCTCCACGCCGGTATTTTCCACTTTGAGCCGGTCGGCATTAGAGCGTCTGCCTACCGCAATCATAATTTTGTCGGCGGTAAGCTCCTTCTCCTGGCCGCTTTTTTGCTCTCTTATCACCGCCACCACCTTGCCCCCCTTCTTCTTGACCTCGGCAACCTGGGCATTGGTATAGACATCCAGGCGTTCCGCTAATTTCTTTCTGAGCAGCTCGGATATTTCCGGCTCTTCAGCCAGGACAAGGCGGTCAGCCATTTCCAGGATAGTAACCTTGGTGCCCATAGCGGCAAAGAAGTGGCCGTACTCAACGCCGACATAGCCCCCGCCGATAATTATCAGGCTTTCCGGTCTTTCTTTGAGCTGCAAGACCGATTCGTTGGTCAGGTAGTCGATAGTATCTACCCCTTTGATGGGGGGTATGAAGGGCCGCGCTCCGGAAGCTAAGAATATCTTATCTCCTCTTATTCTCTGGCCGTTAACCTCGATAGTATAATCGGCAGCAAAGCGTCCTTCACCCGGGTAAAAATCCAGGCTCTCTGCCGCCGAGATTCCCTCTCTCATATGCTCTTGTTGCATCCTGATGCTCTGTCTCATCCGCTCCATGATGGCCTTAAAGTCGATATCGTTGACCTTGGCTTTAATACCCAGCCTCGGCGCTCCCTGTATTTCCACAATTCTATCGGCGGCTTGTATCAACATCTTTGTTGGTATGCAACCCAGATTCAGGCAGGTCCCGCCTAGAGGCCCCTTATCTACGAGGGCAACTTTAAGACCGTGGGCGGCCGCCTCTTCTAGTATTATCATCCCACATCCCGAGCCGACCACGATGACTTCATATTTTTTCAACAGTTTGCTCTCCAATCTCTTTGCTCTTCAAGGCGGATTTATCCCCCGTCGGTCTGGGGAAAGGCAACCTCGGTGTAGAGATACTCCACCTTCTGCTTATGTCCCAGTTCCTGCGCCGCCAGTCTCTCCAGCATTCTTCTTACTTCGCCCTGGGGATGGATACCGGCCAGCCCCAGGTAGAATTGGTGGGACGCTTTTTCCCGGTTGGCTGCTACTAGAAATACCTCTTTGAGGCTCATATCAGGGGATATCTCCGGTTGCTCCAGGTGCTCGGCAATCCTGTAGTCGATAACATGGGACGCCTTGAGTGCCCCTTCCCCCAGTTCGCCCCGGCGGTACTTTTCAAGCATTAGCTGATGCTCCTTTTCGTATTTTACCAGCTCCTGCAGGGCGTCTTTGGCGTAGCGGTCCCTGACGCGGCGGCTCAGTGTGCTATATAGATTTTGCGAATCGATTTCCTTCTGGATTGCTTTTTCCAGAATTTTTTGGAGGGTAAACTCTGGAGACATCGCTTCCTCCTTTTAAGCCCAGACGGTCCAGGGCTAGGTTGTCGACTATTTCGGTTACGGCCTCGCTTTGATTAAGCGTGTAGAAATGTAAGTATTTGACGCCGTTCTCCAGCAAGTCGGCACATTGCTCGGTGGCCACTTCTATAGCTATCTTTTTGGCCTCTGAAGGAGAAGCACTCACCTTACTGAATCGGCGCACAATGTAGTCGGGTATGGTGGCGCCAGTTTTCTGGGTGAACTTCATAATCCGCTCAAAATCGCTAATAGGCATGATTCCAGGAATGATGGGGATACCGATGCCAGCCTTCTCCGCCCTTTCCTGGAACGCGTAGAAGAAGCGATTTTCAAAGAACATCTGGGTAATAGCGAAATCGGCCCCGGCATCAATTTTCTGCTTGGTGTATTGCATATCCATCTCTAGGCTTGGCGATTCAATATGTCCTTCGGGGTATACGGCTACTGCAATTGAGTAACCGCCGGCGGCGCGAGCCAGCTTCACCAGGTCTATAGCGTAACAAAGCCCGTTCCGGGGAGGAATGAATTTTTCGGTACCTTTAGGCGGGTCTCCCCTTAGCGCCAGGACGTTATCAATACCATTCTCCTTATAGTCGCCCAGAATCCGGCCCAGTTCATCCATGTTCTGGTCAACACAGGTGAGGTGGGGCATGGGGGAAAGCGAGGTTTCTCGCTTTAGGCGTAGCACCACCTTTTGGGTATTTTTCAGGGTACCGCCGCCGGCGCCGTAGGTCACGGAAACAAAGGTGGGGCGGAAAGACTCAAGATGGCTAGCGGTCTGGAATAACCCTGCCTCCCCCATCTCATCTTTGGGTGGGAAGAATTCGAAAGAGAGGCTACTGCCTTTTTCTCTTATGAGGTCGCCTATTTTCATATCTTTACCTCTTTCCTGCTAGTATTTTAGTTAGCCGGTGATGGCAAAGTCATAAAATGAAAAGGAAAAAACTTACAAAATTATGACATTGCCCTTTTAAAGGGCGGTCTCGTGGCTTATTGCCAAGCCAGGGTGTTTGTAGTAACATCTCGTCTAGTTAGGTGTGACCTAGCGAACTTAGCCGCGAAGGTAATAGCTCTGGCAGGCTGAAAAAAGACTGCGGGAGGAACAATCATGAATTTAGAACATCTATTAACCGATGAAGACCGTCAAATCCGGGAGACAGTAAGGGATTTTACCAAGAAGGAGATAATCCCCAATGCCAAGAAACTGGAAGCAGACTATAGTCTGGTTGAAAAAGTCCATCAGAAGCTTGTTGCCCTGGGGATTCAGGCGTTGGGATATCCGGCCGAGTATGGCGGGGGAGACGGCACCAATACCGCCCTGGGCATTATCTGTGAGGAGTTGGCTAAAGGTGATGGGGGAATAAGCTTATCCGCCGGTATCAATTGGGGCATTATTCTTAAACCGGCAATAGTAGTCAAAAACAAGGCAGTTATGGATAGGTTCATTCCGAGTTTTTGCAGCGGCAAGTTAGCTTACGCCTGTCTTTCCATGACTGATGAAGCCGGAGGGGCGGATTCCGAGAATCCTCTGCTGGCTGGCGCCGGGATAAAGACCATCGCCAGACTCGAGGGCGATGAATATGTCATAAACGGTAGCAAGGCCTGGCCGACTCATGGCGGGATTGCGGAATGCTATTTGACTATCTGTACCACTGACCCCAATGCCGAAGATGACGGAGTTGCCCTGATTTATGTTCCCAAGAATACCCCGGGGCTTTCGTTTGGAAAGCCGGAAAAGAAGATGCTATTCAAGACGTCGATCAATAGTGCGGTACATTACGATAATGTTAGGGTACCCAAGGAGTTTCGGCTTGCCGGTCCCGGTATGGATGCTAATATTTACCATTTTCTTGAATCGGGAACCGGGTGGCATTCGGCAACGATGGCCCTTGGCATTGCCGAGCGTGCTTTTGAGATAGTTCTGGATTATACCGGAACTCGCCTGGGCGGATTTAAGCCAGTAAGGCAGCACAGCATGGTAGGCGGTATTCTTGCTGATATGGCAATTGGTTTGGACATGATGAGAGCGAGCATTTATAACTTGAGTTGCATGATGGATCATCTTGACATATATGGCCCGCCGTGGTCACCGGTGTTTATATCCAAGGCAGCCGCCACTAGAGTCTTTGCTTCGGACATGGCGGTGGAAATAGTCAACAAGGGCGCCGAGCTGCTGGGCTCTATGGCGATTTCAGAGGACTTTCCTTATGAGAAGTGCCTGAGGGATGCCAAGGTAACTCAGCTGTGGCTTGGAGGGCAGCAAATCTGCCGCTATCGCGTTGCCAGGGGTTATTATGACTTGAAGAACTGGGCTTGAAGTTATTGCTTGACCAAAATTATAGATTTGAAGGAGGCAATAAATGTTAGACCAGACCAGTCAGTGGTACAAGCTACAATACCCGGAGTGTTTCGTTAAC
>CAZQXA010000026.1:2637-12906 GCA_964597155.1 uncultured Dehalococcoidales bacterium | reverse complement strand
TAAAAGACGAAAGCTCCGATGCCAAAAATAGAGCGGCTCCGGCTATATCCTCTGGGGTGCCTATTCTCTGTAGGGGTACCTGTATTTTGGCTATCTTGGCAAAGTAGGCATCTTTATCGGCCACTCCCCGGGTAACAGGGTCCCAGAATGCTGTTCGTACCGGCCCGGGCAGAATAGCGTTAACATTAATATTATGGGGGGCCAATTCAAAAGCCAGGTTATATGTCATCCCCAGAACCCCGGCTTTAGCCGAGTGATAATCAATCGAAGGACTAGGTGGTGAAAACACACCCATGGAAGAGATGCTAATAATCTTGCCGAATCTTTTTTCTTTCATATGAGGCACGACTGCCCGGCAACAATATACGTAACCTTTCAGGTTGAGGGCTAAAACCTTCTCCCACTGCTCTTCGGTTATATTTTCAATACTCCCCCCGCCGCCTCCTTTCAGGTCTCTGGGGACGCCTCCGGCATTGTTGACCAGGATATCCACCTTGCCGAACTTGTTGATGGTCTGAGCCACCATATCCTGCACCTGACGGCTATCAGTGATATCACACTTTATAAAAACGCCGTCCCTTCCCTTTCGGGACACCTCCTCCGCTGTTTTCTCCCCTTCTTTGCTGAGAATATCGGCGATAACAACGGAGCAACCCTCGTCGGCAAATAAGAGAGCGGTACTTCTCCCCATCCCTATTGCCCCCCCGGTTATAATAGCGACCCTATCTGGAAGCAACATTTTTTCTCCTCCTTTCGACCAGGGTCTTTAAAAAACTGCTGGTTACTTTAAATAGCTTTACCAATAGTAAGGCTAATTATTTACAAATGCAATACTGCCGCCGAAGATTTGACCATCAGGGGGTACGGGTCTAAAATAGCTGTGATAGCTAATATCGCCATTCTGGACTTTAGACCACAGGAAGGAGGCTATGATTCATGGAAGCAGGTTCATCGGTTAAGACAATTAGGGAATCAGCCAGAGAAATAAAGGTTTACCACGAGACTGATGTAGTAGTGGTGGGTGGTGGTCCCGGAGGCCACAGCGCCGCCATAGCCGCGGCACGGAATGGAGCTAAAGTTGTGCTCCTGGAAAGGTATGGACATTTGGGAGGTATGGCTACCGGTGGACTGGTTCTACTCATTCCGCACATGAGCGATGGCACTGGTGAACAGCAAATAGCCGGACTCTGCCAGGAGTGGCTTGACCGGCTGGCGGCGAGGAAGGCGGTTGTTATGCCTAAAAAAGAAGAACTGGGTTCCGATGACAAGGAGATAGCCGGCCGCTGGTTTGATTATTCTCCCATGTTTGTGCGTCAGGGGAGGGTAAGACTAAGTGCCAACGTTGATACTGAGATACTGAAGTGCGTCTTAAATGACATGGTAGAAGAGACTGGTGTAAAGCTGCTTCTCCATTGCTGGGCAGCTAAGGCTATCACTGACAATGGTACCGTCAAAGGCGTTATCTTTGAGAGTAAGGCTGGCAGGCAGGCAATATCGGGGAAGGTTATCATTGATGCTACCGGAGACGGCGACCTTTTGCCATCGGCTGGAGCTGACTTTGATAGGAAGATTAACCCCAAACTCAGGATTGCCACCGCCGCCGTAGTCTTTCAACTGGGGAATGTTGACACCAAGAAAGCCCGCGACTTCAGGCGCTCCAATCAGCAGGTTTACTCTGAACTAATGGATGAGCTTAGGAAATTGGGGGGATTCCCCGTCTGGCAGCCAACGGCACTGGATGACGTTGTCTGGATTAACAACTGGATTCCCGAGCGGGATATCCTGAATGTTGAAGACCTTACCTGGATAGAGGTCGATGTCCGCAAGAAAATGCTGGCAACCTACGACTTTTTCAAAGAACATGTCCCCGGCTTTGAGAAGAGCTTTATCTTGAACACCGCCCCCCAGCTTGGTACACGAGGCAGCCGGCGGGTAATTGGAGAGTACATGGTCACTGAGAAGGACATGCGGTCAGGCACAATCTTTGAAGACACCATAGCGATCTGCCCCGACCTCAACTTTAACATATCACCGGAGCACCCCCATGTGCATATTCCTTACCGTTCTCTGGTGCCGCGAAAAGTGGAAGGGCTGCTGGTTGCCGGGCGCATCTACTCCGCTGAGGATACTGTCCAGGAGGACTTCAACCTCATTCCGCACTGCATAGCCATTGGGCAAGCGGCGGGCACCGCCGCCGCCTTAGCGGTAAAGAATGGTATCAGGCCAAGAGACGTGGAGCCTGCCATCCTGCAGAAATGCTTAACTAGCCAGGGTGTGCCACTACCCTCGGCGCCCTAAAACCCGCATCGGGTCTTGACGCTAGCTTTGGATAGCCTTACAATTTGCCTATAAATATGAGGGCTTTAAGGTAACTGGGGTGAATTTTGGCTTTACTGAAGAGCAGGAAGAATTTCGGCAGGAGATTCGTGCCTTTCTGGACGCAGAATTACCCGCGGACTGGATGGGTTATGTAGCTCCTACCACCGGTGACCATACCGGCAGCAGCCCGGATGGCTGGCAGGTATTCCAGGATATAGCCCGTAAGCTGGGGGATAAGGGGTGGCTCTCCCTGTTCTGGCCCAAGGAATATGGCGGCAAGTCAAGCTCCTATATAGATTATCTTATCTTCTCTGAAGAGATAGCCCGCCGGGGGTCACCCGGTTATAACCCTGTCTCCGTGAAAATGCTCGCCCCTACCCTTATGGAATACGGCACCGCCGAACAGAAGGAAAGGCATCTGGGGCCGATTGCCAGGGGTGAAGAGTTCTGGTGCGAGGGTTTTAGCGAACCTGAGGCTGGCTCCGACCTGGGCTCTCTCCAGACCAGGGCGCTACGAGACAACAAAAGCTTTATCCTAAATGGGCAGAAGACCTGGAGTACTTTTGCCGATTATTCGGACTGGTGCTGTCTGCTGGCTCGCTCAGACCCCAATTCCAGTGGGGCTAAGGGCCTTAGCTTCTTCCTGGTCGATTTGTCCACCCCCGGCATTAGCCGCAGTCCGATAAAGAATATGGCCGGAGAGCTTCATTTCAGCCAGATATTCTTTGAGGAGGTGAGGGTTCCCGAGTCAAACATTGTCGGGCGGGAGAATGAAGGCTGGGAGGTGGCGCAGGCACTGCTGGGCTATGAAAGGACTTCTATTGAATTTGTGGCTATGGTACAGGCTATGATTTCGAAGCTGATCGAATATATCAAGGCTACCCCCGAAAAAGGGACAATAGCCAACTATGACCTGCTGGCTAAACTGGCAGTGGGCGCCGAGATAGGGCGCCTGCTTAACTATCGAATGGCTTGGCTGCACGATAAGGGGATTGACACCGTCTGGCATGCCGCCATGACCAAGCTTTATAGTACCGAGCTGTTTAAGCGTACCGCCGGCCTGGCTATACAGCTACTGGGCTTATATGGTCAGCTCGACAAGGGGGAGATTATCGCCCCGGAACAGGGGTGGCTTGAACACGCTTATCTGGTCTCCTTTGGCGCCACCATTGCCGCCGGGACTTCGGAGATTCAGAAAAACATAATCGCCTTGAAGGGGCTGGGGTTACCCAGAAAATAAGCATGGAACTAAGAAATCTGGTCGTTCTTATCAGGGGCGGCGGGGAGGTAGCCAGTGGGGTGGCTCATAAGCTGGCAAGAGCCCACTTTCGGGTCTGTATGACCGAAATCTCGGAGCCCATGGCCGTCAGCCGGGGAGTCGCCTTCTGTGAGGCGATATACAATAAGGAAAAAGAGGTCGAGGGAATAGTTGCCAGGCGTGTCGCCTCTACCATTGAGATTGCCGAGGTATGGCGTCAAAACAAGCTGCCCATTATGGTTGACCCCGAGGCATCGCTAAAGGACATCCTCAGGCCCCAGGCATTGGTTGACGCCATAATGGCCAAAAGAAACCTGGGTACGCATATTGGCGATGCTTCCCTGGTAATCGGGCTTGGTCCCGGCTTCCGGGCGGGAAAAGATGTCGATATCGTGGTCGAGACCAACAACAGCGAGCGCCTGGGCAGGGTAATCCTTAAAGGGAGGACGGAAAAGGATACCGCCGTACCCGTCGCTAGCGGAGGCTTGACCTTTGAGCGGGTGCTGCATGCACCCAGCGGCGGCATGTTCCTCACCAATAAAAAAATAGGAGATGCGGTTGCCGCCGGCGAGGTGGTGGCTTCGGTAGCTGAACAGCCGGTTAAAGCCAAGATAGGCGGGGTGTTGCGGGCCTTGCTCAGGAGCAAGATAAAGGTGGAGAAGGGGACGAAACTGGGCGAGATAGACCCTTCGGGAGATAGAGAAGCCTGTTTTACTATCAGACCCAGGGTGAGGGCAATTGCCGGCGGTGTTTTAGAAGCGATACTGATGCGCTTCAATGTTTAAGGGGAGACAAAGATGACTGATATCTATCAGGAAATCGTCAGGATTAAGGCTGAAGGAGAGGAAGCCGCCCTGGTCACTATAGTCTCGGCCAGCGGCTCTACCCCCCGGGAAGAAGGGACTAAGATGCTGGTCAGGCTTAATGGCAGCATTCTGGGCACCATAGGCGGCGGCAGCCTGGAAGCCCAGGTGATTGAAGAAGCGGTTAAATTAATCAGGCAGGGCAAGCCCAAGCGGCTCCATATGAACTTAAACGCCAAGGAGGCCGAGAAGGCGGGGATGGTCTGTGGTGGGGAGTTAGAGGTGTTTATTGAGCCTATTCTGACCCCGCCCAGCCTTTTCCTCTTTGGCGGCGGTCATATTTCGCTCCCTTTGGCTAAGATGGGCAAGCTCCTTGGCTTCAATATTGCCGTTATTGACGACCGGGCTGAATTCGCTAGCGCCGATAGATTTCCCCAAGAGGAAATCTTCCTTGCCGATAGCTTTAGCCAAGCTTTCCCCAGGCTCAAAATAGATAAATCGAGCTACATCGTGATTGTTACCCGGGGGCATCAGCATGATGAACTGGTGCTGGAGTGGGCGGTGAGCACACCGGCCAAATATATCGGCATGATTGGCAGCCAGACCAAGGTCAAGATTATATTCTCCCACCTGCTGGCTAAGGGGATATCCAAAGAAAAACTGGCTAGAGTCCATAGCCCCATCGGCCTGGAGATAGGCGCCCAGACCCCGGAAGAGATAGCCGTCAGTATCCTGGCTGAGGTAATAAAGGTCCGCCGCTCATGAGCTAAAGGTGTTAAGCTTTGCCTTAACCCCCGGAGATTATCACCTCAATATGAAGCTCATCCCCGTCTTTAACCGGTGTGTCTAATCCCTCAGGATAGGTGCTCTCCCCATTGACGTAGATATTAATGAGGCGGCTGAGCTCACCGTCCCTTTCCCAGAGCCTTTTTCTGGTCTCGGAGAAGCGGCTAGCTAGCTGCCCAAGGCACTCACCGACGGTGCTGCCGTTGACCTTGACCACCGTCTGGTCATTGGTGAGATTACGGAGTGAGGAAGGAATATTTATCTTAACGCTCAACTGGTCTTCTTACCTCTCAAATGGCCACAATGCTCGCAAGTTGGGTCTCTCTTGACGGTGAAGGCAGAGAATTTCATATTCAGCCCGTCGTAGACTAAAAGCCGGTTGGTCAGCAGCTGGCCGATGCCCATGATGTACTTTATCACCTCGGTTGCCTGGATGCAGCCGATGACCCCTGGGGCAACCCCGATTACGGGGAATTTTCCCTCGATAACAGCCCCCCGATAGACGCACCTCAGGCAGGCCGTTTTACCCGGGATTATGGTCATTGCCCTTCCCTCAAAGCCTTGTACGGCTCCGTGAAAGAAGGGTATTTTCTTCTCTATAGCCGCCTTATTGAGCAGGTATCTGGCGGGCAGGTTATCCATGGCATCAACTATCAGGTCAAAACCAGCTACCAGCTGCCCAATATTGGCTTCGGTTATCTTTTCCTCTATCGCTTCTATCTTTAACCACGGATTTAGCTTTTTGAGCTTCGCCACCGCCGAAGAAGCCTTCTTCTTGCCTATGTCCTCTTCCCAGTGCAAGACCTGCCGGTTAAGATTACTAAGCTCCACCTCGTCATGGTCAACGACCCGAATTGTTCCTACTCCGGCTGCCGCCAGGTAGGTGGCTATGCTTGAGCCCAGCCCGCCGGCACCGGCAACAAAGACCTTTGCTTTTTTTAGCTTATCTTGCCCCTCCTCCCCAAAGCCCTTAATCAATATCTGCCGGTCATACCTTTCCAATTCATCCTTGGTAAGCACTTGGTACTCATCACCTCCCTTACAAATAGTAAACAACTCTAGCCATCTCTTAATCTCCGTTCGTTTGTATAGATATTCATCTTTTTCCCTCTGGCAAAGCCAATGAGGGTTATCCCCAGGTCAGTGGCTAACTTAACTCCCCGGTCGGTGGGGGCGGCTTTGGAAATGAGCAGAGGGACGTTTCTTCTAGCCACCTTGAGCACTATCTCTGATGAGAGCCGGCCGCTGGTGAGCATTAGACGCCCGGCGGTGGCTATATCTTCCAGAAGACATTGGCCAAAAACTTTATCAATGGCATTATGCCGGCCTATGTCCTCGCTGAAGACCAGAATGCTCCTGGTATCACAAAGGGCGGCACTATGGACCCCGCCGGTTGCCTTAAATACCTTGGAGCGCTGGCTAAACTCGTCCATCAAGGCCAAGACCTCACTGGCTGATATTTCAATATCAGATTCTACCTTTCGTTTTGATTGGGGCTGGGCGGCAGGTTCCTCAGCCATCTCTGCTTCCACCCGCACCAGGCCCTGCTGGTCATCAACTATTATTTTTTTGATAGCCTCTTTACTCTTTATGAGTCCCTCAGATAGGAGAAAGCCTATCGCTAGATAGTCCCGATTTTGGGGAGAGCAGAGTAGGGTTACCAGCTCTTGGTCATTGAAGACGATGGTGAGAGAGGACTCCCTGACCACAATATCTTCCACCTTGCCTTTACCCTGTTCAGTAACTCTGAGTATAGAGAGCCTCTCTGTCTCCTCTCTCATTCTTCTAGCCATCGCCATTACTTTTATCATTTTTAACACCAGTATTCAATAACAAAAAAGTGCAGGCTGTCAAATGAAGGATATTGACAATGGCACCAACAAGGGCTAGACTCAAGTCCCAATAGGTAAAACAGGGTTAAAAGGAGGCAACACCATGGCGGCAAAATTTAAGCTCTACAAAGACAAGAAGGGGGAATTCAGGTGGAGGCTGGTGCACCAGAACGGGCGGACAATTGCCGATTCGGGCGAGGGCTACGAGAACAAGAGAGGCGCGATTAACGGCATCAAATCAGTCAAAAAAAACGCCCCTGGTGCCCCCATTGAAGACAAGACGGAATAGCTTATAAAGAGAATGAACCTTGTGCCAGCAGATTGACCTATTAGCTAGGCACTTCTATTACCAGGGTTGTCCCTTTGCCTGGTGTTGACTTCACCTCAAGGGTGCCCCCAAGTAGCCGCGCTCGCTCCTGCATCCCAGCGAGGCCAAGCTTCCCGCTGCGGGGAAGGTCGTCTACTCCCCCCAATAGCTCAAAGCCTCGCCCGTTGTCAGTGATGGTCACCTTAACCTTATCCCCGGTGAAATCGATTACCACCTTAGCCTCTGATGCCTGAGCATGCCGCCTGATATTGTTAAGCGCTTCCTGGGCTATGCGGAACAGTAATGACTCAAATTCAAACGAGAAGCGTCTTTCTTTACCAGCCACCTTCAGGCTGGTATCTATCCCTTCGTACTCCTGCAGGTCCTTTACCAGCGACCTCAGTGCCGGGATTAAACCTAAATCGTCCAGTAGCGATGGGCGAAGGTCCTGGACAAAGCGATGCACACTCTGCACCCCACGATTGAGCTGAGCTTGCAGGTCTTTTAAAAACAAGACCTCGTTGGGAGCCAGGCCGTGCTTCTTACGAACGAAGTTATCCAGCTGCCGCGAAAGAGAGCCCAGGAGCTGAGCGGTATCATCATGAAGCTCCCGAGCAATACGCTTCCGCTCCTCCTCCTGCGCTTTAGTAATCTCCTGCAGGTAATAGCGTAGATTTTCCTGCATCCGTTTTTCCTGGGTCACATCTCTGGCGATATTCTGAAAACCATTTGGCTCAGCATCGCTGGTAATCAGGTTGGTAGAGACCATGCAGATTGCCTCCGAGCCATCCTTCCTAATCAACCTCAATTCGTAGGGGGTGTCTACATACCGGTTTTGGGTTAACCTCCTCCCCACCTCCCTAGCCAGATTAAGGCTTTCCTCACCGAGAAACGACTTCACGTTCATCCTCAGCAACTCTTCCAGCGAGTAACCGCTGAGTTCGGCAGCCGCTTTATTAGCTGTTTGTATGTTACCTTCTAAGTCATGAACCCAGATGGCGTCATAGGCACCTTCAAATAAAGCCCTGAAGCCTTTCTCCGACTCGTGCAGTGCCTCCTCGGCACGCTTGCGCTCGGTGGTATCTTCCAGGGTCTCTATGGCGCCTATTATCTCCCCCTTGCTATCTCTTATCGGACTGGCTGTAAAATGGAGCCACTTTCCCCTCCCACCAAGGTCGGGATAAAAGTCCTCAGCCTCATAGGCGCCTTCAATCAGACGGGACTTCTTACATTTACCCTGATAATGGGCTTCAATTTCGTTTTCCTGGGCTTCATCGGCTATCAAGTCAGCCATAACCGGCCTCTTTTCGGCATAAAATGCCCGCCACTGCTCATCGGTGCCGATTATCTCCTCCCTTTTTATGTCGGAAAGAGCTTCAATGGCTGTGTTCCAGTGGGTAACCCTATGTTGCTTATTGATGACAAACGAAGGAATAGAAGAGCCATCAATAATCTTAGCCAGCATTTCTGAACTTAATAGACTCTGAGCCATATGCGGTATCCCATTATGTCAAATAAGGAGAGTCAGGGCAGGTCTTCCAGCGTGAGCCAGCCCTTTCTTACGCCATAGAGTACGGCCTCGGTGCGAGAGCCAACTCCCAGTTTATTGAAGATAGTCCTCAGGTGACCCTCAACGGTACGATTGCTGAGGTGAAGGGTATCGGCGATGTCCTTATTGGTCATTCCCTTAGCCGCCAGCTTGATGATATCCATCTCCCGCTTGCTGAGGTGTTCCGAGGGCCTTTCCAGCCCCGGCATTTTGCCCGGGAGCCTGAAGTAATTCACAACCTTACGGGCAACTATAGGGTCAAGGACTGGCTCCCCCTTATACACGGCTTTAATGGCACGGGTAAGCTCATCGCCACTGACACTCTTTAACAGGTAACCGGCAGCGCCGGCTTTGAGCATGGCAAAGATGTACTCGTCATCATCGTAAGCGCTTAAGATAAGCACCGCCGTGCGGGGATGAATTAGCTTGATTTGCCTAGTGGCCTCAATGCCATTAAGCTTGGGCATGGCGATATCCATGATGACCACATCGGGCTTCATCTCGGTGACCATCGCCACTGCTTCCTCGCCGTCACCAGCCTCTCCCACCACCGTCACCCCCTTCTCCGCCTCCAGAAGCCGGCGAATGCCCTGTCGCGTTATCACGTGGTCCTCGGCAAGAAGAACGTTAATACTGCTCATAAACTCCTCTTATCTAATCATACCAGAGCCAAATATATCTGTCCAAGCGTAGAAACTACTAATCCTGCTGTCTCCGATTAGGTAAAATCACCCACGTTAAATCACCTGCCAGCTCTGGGTAAGCCAGTGAAAGCCTCGCTGGTAAATACTCGCCTAACTGAGGCGATTCCGGTAGTAAAAACGGGCGTGATAACGGATGGAGACGGATTTTAAAAGTATTACTATGAAATTAGCCAGTTGGCATGGGAGGAGAGCTAATGGAGCTTACCCTTGATTTCCCCAAGGTGAAGGCTACCCTGGAGAGCTACACGGAAAAGGTTGACTCTCTTATCGATAGCTACACCGATAATAAAGAACAACTAATATCCCTGCTGCAGGATATCCAGGCTGAGTTCAATTACCTCCCGCAGGATGTGCTGATAAAAATCAGCCAGAAGCTGGATATTCCTTTAAGCCAGGTTTTTAGCGTAGCCACCTTTTTCCGGGCTTTCAGCCTGAAGCCAAGGGGACGCCACCTGATAACTGTCTGCCTGGGCACTGCCTGCCATATAAGGGGAGGCCAGAGGCTGGTGGACAAGTTGGAGAGGGATTACGGAATCAAGCCCGGTGAGACCACGGAAGACGTGAGGTTCACTCTGGAGACGGTTAACTGCCTGGGTTGCTGTGCTCTCGGTCCGGTAGCCGTGGTCGATGGCAAGTATGAGAGCCAGGTTACCCCAGAGAAGCTCGATAGAGTCTTGAGGGGATACAAATAAATGGTAGAGCAGGTACGAA
>CAZQXA010000026.1:0-2537 GCA_964597155.1 uncultured Dehalococcoidales bacterium | reverse complement strand
GAGAAGCTCGATAGAGTCTTGAGGGGATACAAATAAATGGTAGAGCAGGTACGAAAGCTATTAGAAAATAGACTGACCAGTGCCGCTGAATTAGAGAAGCGGCGGCAGTCCATACTCAACAAAAGAGACCCAAAACGCACCTGCATATCGGTCTGCGGCGGCACCGGCTGCCGTGCCTCCGGGGCTGAGGCGGTGGTTGACGCCTTTTTTGATGAAATCGAAAGACGGGAGCTCCAGGTACAACTAGAACTCAAAGAGACCGGCTGCCACGGTTTCTGTGAACGGGGACCGCTGGTGGTCATCCGCCCCAAGAATATCTTCTACCAGAGGGTGAAACCAGAGGACGCTCAAGAGATTATCTCCGAGACTGTATTAAACGGCAATATCATTGAGCGCTTGCTCTACGTTGACCCGGTAACCAAGGAAAGGGTTATCAAGGAAGCTGACGTTCCCTTCTACAAGAGGCAGACACGGACTATTTTCGGCGCTAACGGCGAAATTGACCCAACAAATATTGAGGACTACATCGCCGCCGGCGGCTATTCCGGCTTAAGCAAAGCCCTCTTCATGTCCCCTGAAAATATTATTGAAGAGGTCAAGAAGTCGGGCTTAAGGGGCAGGGGTGGTGGTGGCTTCCCTACCGGCAAGAAGTGGCAGTCCTGCCGTGATGCTGAAGGTAAGTTTAAATATGTAATCTGCAACGCCGATGAGGGTGACCCCGGTGCCTATCAGGATAGAAGCCTGTTAGAAGGCAACCCCCACAGTGTTATCGAGGGAATGATTATTGGTGCCTACGCCATTGGCTCCCACCGGGGCTATATCTATGTCCGCAATGAATATCCCCTGGCCGTAAGTCATACCAGGATTGCCATTGAGCAGGCGATGGACTACGGGCTGCTGGGAGATAATATACTGGGCTCTGGCTTTGATTTCACGATAACCATAAATAAGGGAGGTGGCGCCTTCGTCTGCGGAGAGTCCAGCGCCCTGATGGCTTCCCTCGAGGGCAAGATAGGCGAGCCGAGGGCTAAATACGTCCACATGTCGGAGAAGGGGCTATGGGAAAGCCCCAGCCTGCTAAATAATGTCAAGACCTGGGCTAATGTGCCCCTGATAATCAACAAGGGAGCGGATTGGTATTCCCAGATTGGCACTGCCGGCAGCAAGGGGACAATGATATTTTCCCTGGTGGGGAAGATAAACAACACCGGTCTGGTGGAGGTGCCCATGGGGATAACCCTGCGCCAGATGGTCTACGACATCGGCGGTGGCATCCCTGGCGGCAAGAAGTTCAAGGCGGTGCAGACTGGCGGTCCTTCGGGTGGCTGTATCCCCGAGCAGCATCTTGATACGCCGGTGGACTTTGACGAGCTCACCAAGCTGAGCTCGATGATGGGCTCTGGCGGCATGATAGTCATGGATGAGGACACCTGCATGGTTGATGTTGCCCGCTACTTCATTGAGTTCCTTAAAGGGGAGTCGTGCGGTAAATGTACCCCCTGCCGGGAGGGTTTGACCAGGATGGGTGAAGTCCTGAACAGGATTACCCGGGGAAAGGGCAGGGGAAAAGACCTGGCTACGCTGGAAGACCTGGCTGGAATCTTAAGCGGTGGCGCCCTTTGCGCCCTGGGGCAGACCGCAGCCAACCCGGTCTTAAGCACCCTCAACTATTTCCGGGACGAGTACCTGGCCCATATCAATGAGAAAAAATGCCCGGCTGGTGTCTGCCGGGAGTTAATCCAGTACTCCATTGACGCGGAGAAGTGTGAAGGCTGCCTGCGGTGCTTGAGGGAATGCCCCACCGGCGCCGTCAGCGGAGAGAAGAGACAGCCCCATACCATTAACCAGGATATGTGTATCAAGTGTGGCGCTTGCTATGACATTTGTAAATTCAAGGCAGTAGCCAAGCAGTGAAAGGAGATAATTATGGCCAAGGTATGGATTAACGGTGAGACTTCGGTTGAGGTGAAGCATGCTGAGGGGGTCAATGTAGTCCATCTCACCGTTGACGATAAGGAGATAGCGGTTTCCGGCGGCAAGACTATCCTGGAGGCTACAGAGCGCATGTCTGGCATCGGTAACATCCCCGCCCTCTGCCACCATCCGGCGGTTAAGCCTTATGGCGCCTGCCGGCTCTGCACTGTTGAGGTAAACGAGGACGGTGGCTCCAGGTTTAAGTTTGTTGCTGCCTGCCTCTACCCGGTAAAAGAGGGGCTGGTGGTAAAGACCCAAACCGAAAAGATAAAGAAGCTGCGCAAAGGGATAATTGAGCTTTTGTTAGCCAGATGCCCTAACGTGAAGAGGATACAGGAGCTGGCTGAAGAGTATGGGGTTGAGAAGCCCAGGTTTGTCTTGGGTGACCAGGACTGCATCCTTTGCGGTCTGTGCGTCAGAGCCTGCCAGGAGATAATCGGCAAATCAGCGATAAGCCTGGTCAACCGGGGTATTTACCGGGAGGTGGCGGCTCCCTTCTACGCCTATGAGCTAAGCGGGGATTGTATTGGCTGTGGCGATTGTGCCTTCGTTTGCCCTACCGG
>CAZQXA010000025.1:0-12967 GCA_964597155.1 uncultured Dehalococcoidales bacterium | reverse complement strand
TTGACTCTTTTCGGCTTGCCCTTCTTATCCGTCTCAATGGTATGCCCCTCGGCTTTCAATTTCTTGGCCTGGGCTTCTACCCCGCCGGGAAATTTTTCACTAAGCGCCCCACCGACTTTGAGCGTCCGCCAGTAGGGGGTAAAGTCCTTCTTCCCTTCGGCGGCGTCTTCCTCAGCGGCACGGGCGGCAATACTGGCGAAGATTCCGGTGGTTATCGGGCAGCCGATGGTGGCACTGTGTCTTTTAGCCAGCCTGGCGCGGATATGATTGATGGTTATCAGCTTGCCTCTGGGCACGCTCCTCATAATCTCGTCAACTTCCCTGGGCGCGGGGATAACCAATGTGCCCGTCCCCCACCTCTGGCTCATGTTAGCCGTGATTTCTACCACCCTGGGCAGGTCTTTATCCTCAGCCAGTTTTTCCCGCCAGGTCTTTTTTGCTTTAGCCATTAGACTTAACCCCCTTCAAGCTAGAAGGTAATAATCTTGTCACTTTCTTTCACTATTTCATACATGTCTTTCATTGTTGACAACGGACATATCTCTGAACCTTCTGATTGGCGAATCTTGAGACAGGCACCACAGGCAAAAGTCTTTCCGCTGTTGCTAACAAACGTTTGCATCTGCTCCGTTACCTTGAACTTATCCGTGTCCAGCGACTCGCTCTCCACCCCTTTACCAAGTAAAAATACTCTTACCTGGTCACCCTGATTCAGGGCGAAATTCCCGAAGCGGAAGGCGTTCCATACCGTTTCTGAATCGTTTGAATAGACCACAATCCCTAGCTTCATAGTTTTATCTCCTTATAGCTCTGGACTTCTTGTGGGCTGGCAATTTTACCCATTATAGCGCTGGCGGCGGCAACCGCCGGGTTTGCCAGATAGACCTCTGATTGGGGGCTGCCCATCCTGCCGACGAAATTTCGGTTGGTGGTGGAGACGCATTTCTCACCATCAGCCAGGACTCCCATGTGTCCGCCAAGGCAGGGGCCGCAGGTTGGGGTGCTAAACACGGCGCCGGCTCTGATAAATGTCTCTATCAGTCCTTCCACCAGGGCGTCGAGGTATACCTGTTGCGAGCCGGGGATGACAATGCACCGCACCCCGGAGTGAACCCTTTTACCTTTTAGTATCTGGGCGGCAATCCTCAAGTCCTCAAGACGACCGTTGGTGCAGCTGCCGATTACCACCTGGTTGATTTCTATATTCCCTACCTGACTGACCGGCTTGACATTAGCCGGGGAGTGGGGTAGGGCAACCTGGGGCTCCAGAGACGAGACATTATACTCAATAACCTTTGAGTACTCAGCATCATCGTCGGACTCATATACCAGGTAGGGGCGCTCGGTTCTTGGCTTTACATAAAGTTGCGTTTTATTATCGACTCTAAAGAGCCCGGCTTTAGCCCCGGCTTCAACAGCCATATTAGCCATGGTGAATCGGCTTTCCAGGGATAGGGCATCTATAGCCTCGCCGGTAAACTCAATTGCCGAATAAAGGGCGCCGTCCACGCCAATCTGACCGATGGTATAGAGGATGAGGTCTTTACCGCTGACCCATTCCCCCGGTGTCCCCTGGTAGACGAGCTTCATGGTAGGCGGCACCTTCATCCAGATGTCGCCGGTGGCCATGGCGGCGGCAATATCGGTCGAGCCCATGCCGGTGGCAAAGGCGCCTAAAGCACCGTAGGTGCAGGTATGGGAATCAGCCCCGATAACCAAGTCGCCGGGCAGCACCAGCCCTTGCTCGGGCAGAAGCACATGCTCAATGCCCATCTGCCCCACTTCAAAGTATAGTATTTTTTGCTTGAGGGCGAACTCCCGCATCAGCTTTGCCTGCTCGGCGGAGGCGATGTCCTTATTGGGCACGAAGTGGTCGGGCACCATTACCACCTTGTTAGGGTCAAAAACCCGCTTTACCCCTATTCTTTGAAATTCTTTTATGGCGATGGGGGCGGTAATATCATTAGCCATAACCAGGTCGACCCTGACATTTATAAAATCTCCGGGTCTTACCTTTTTATTATTGGCATGAGTCGCCAGTATCTTCTCGGCTAGAGTCAATTTGGCACCCTTTCATCAAAAATTAGCTTTAAAATAAGTTGTTAGCGAATAGGACGAGGCAGAATCAATATAATCAACACTATTGCCGTAGTAGTGGTCGCGATTATGTATAGACCAGCGCCAGCAGCAAGCCCAATGGCAGCCACTGCCCATATCGTAGCCGCTGTCGTCAGCCCCTCAACCATGCCCCTCTGCCGGAGGAAGATAGCCCCGGCGCCAAGGAAGCCGATGCCGGCCACTATTCCAGCCGCAACCTGAGCCGGGGAAGCGCCATTAAAACCATAAATAGAGGCAATAGTAAATAGGGCGGCGCCAACACAAATCAGGGTATGGGTTCTAAAACCGGCGGGCTTTTTGGCTCTCTCCCGCTGGTAGCCGATAATAGCCCCCAGGGCTGCGGCTAACAGCAAGCGCAGAACCATTACTACCTCAGTGTTCATCTTACCGTATCCTACTATCTTCTAGCCGCTAGCAGGCGGTTCAGGGCATTCATATAGGCTTTGGCGCTGGCGATGATAATATCGGTATCGGCGCCCCGCCCGGTATAGGTTATGCCTTCGCTTTCTATCCTTATCAAAACCTCGCCGATGGCATCAATGCCCTCGGTTACCGATTTGACGGTAAACTCGGTAAGCTCGTTGGGAACACCCACTATTCTATTGATAGCCTTATAGACGGCGTCAACGGGACCAGTGCCGAGAGCGGCATCCTCTAATGGCTTGCCATCAGGGCTGATGAGCCTGACGGCGGCGGTAGGAATGCCCCGGTCACCGCAGGAGACCTGGACACGGTCAAGGTGATAGACCTCGGAGACGGTGCGTAGCTCCTCGGCAATGAGGGACTCAATGTCTCTATCGGTGACCCCCTTCTTTTTATCAGCCAGCTCCTTGAAGGCGGTAAAGGCCCGGTTAAGTTCAGCCTCGTTCAAGCTATAGCCCAGCTCGGCCAGGCGCTCCTTGAAGGCATGGCGCCCGCTGAGCTTACCTAGCACCAGGCTTGAGGCCGGTATGCCCACTGTTTTGGGGTCCATTATTTCGTAGGTTATCGGCACCTTGATGACACCGTCCTGGTGGATTCCCGACTCATGGCGGAAGGCATTAGCCCCCACGATTGCCTTATTGGGCTGGACGACAAAGCCGGTCAGCTCGCTTACCAATCGACTGGCTTTGTATATCTGCGTGGTATTGACATCGGTGGTCAGGTTAAAGAAATCTTTGCGGGTCTTTATTGCCATGACAATTTCTTCCATGGAGGCGTTGCCCGCCCTCTCCCCGATGCCGTTGATGGTGCATTCCACTTGTCTCGCGCCCCTTTTTACCGCTTCCAGGCTATTGGCTACGGCAAGTCCCAGGTCATCGTGGCAGTGAACGCTAATTATAGCCTTATTGATGTTGGGCACATTCTTGATAATGCCCTCAATGAGGTTGCCAAACTCATTGGGGATGGCATAGCCCACAGTGTCAGTAATATTCACCGTGGTGGCGCCGGCATCAATAACCGCCTCCAGGATTTGATAGATATACTCTAGTTCAGTGCGGCTGGCGTCCATGGGCGAAAACTCTATATCATCGGCATATTTCTTGGCTTTGGCTACCATCTCCCGGGCGGTTTGGAGAATCTCCTGGCGGCTCTTCTTCAGTTGATAGCCCAGGTGTATATCGGAGGAGGAGAGAAAGACGTGTATCCTGGGGTGCTTCGCCCCTTTGATTGCCTGCCAGGCGCGGTCTATATCTTCGAGCACCGCCCGGGCTAGGGCGCAGATTATTGGGGTGCGAACCTCCCGGGCAATCAGCTTTACCGCCTCAAAATCACCCTTGGAGCTGATGGGAAAACCAGCCTCAATAACATCAACATTGAGCTTTTCCAATTGCCGGGCTATCTCCAGCTTCTCCTGGACATTCAATGTCCCCCCGGCTGCCTGTTCACCGTCACGCAGCGTAGTATCAAATATTATTACCTTATCCATTGCTTCCTCCTTGGGAGAAATATTTTTGAGGTCATACAGCCATTTCCCCTCTCCACGATGTAGGGAGAGGGGATGGTAAGGACGAGTTTATTTCCCCCAGAAAAGGAACGCTTATCGTAATACATTTTATAACCAGAAGCTTTCGTTTATTTAATTAAATTATTTCTTTAGCCAGGGCATCATCTCCCGGAGCTCTCTGCCCACCAGCTCTAGCGGGTGCTCGGCATCCAGCCTTTTTAGGGCGTTATACACCGGGCGCCCGGCCTGGTTTTCTAAAATCCACTCCTTGGCAAAGCTGCCGTCCTGAATCTCGGCCAGGATTTCCATCATCTCCTCTTTGACCATATCATCGATTACCCTTGGTCCCCGCGTATAATCGCCGTACTCGGCGGTATCGCTGACCGAGTAGCGCATGTGGGTCAGGCCTCCCTTATAAATCAGGTCAACGATGAGCTTAAGCTCGTTGCAGACCTCAAAGTAGGCAATCTCCGGCTGGTAGCCAGCCTCGACCAGGGTCTCAAAGCCGGCCTTTATCAGGGAGGAAATTCCGCCGCAGAGCACGGTCTGCTCGCCGAAGAGGTCGGTCTCGGTCTCCTCGGCGAAGGTGGTCTCAATGACTCCAGCCCGGCCGCAGCCGATGCCCTTGGCGTAGGCCAGGGCGATATCCCTTGCCTTGCCTGATGTGTCCTGATGGATGGCTACTATCGCCGGCGCCCCGGCGCCCTCGGTATAGAGCTGCCTCAGCATATGGCCGGGGCACTTGGGGGCTATCATGGCGACATCGATGTTAGGCGGTGGCAGAATCTGGCCGTAGTGGATATTGAAGCCGTGAGCAAACATCAGCAGGTTGCCCGGGGCCAGTCCTTGCTCAATAGCTCCGTAGTAGATTTCCCGGTGCAGGTTGTCTGGAGCCAGCATTACTACTAAATCAGCTTCCTTAGCCACCTCAGCCGCCGTCAGCACCTTAAAGCCGGCGTCTTTAGCATTCTTCCAGCCCTCGCTTCCCTTAGCCTCAGCCACTATTACCTGGCAGCCGCTGTCCCTGAGGTTTTGAGCCTGGGCATGCCCCTGACTGCCATAGCCGATAATGCCCACTATCTTCCCCTCAAGCAGCTTCAGATTACAATCCTTGTCATAATATATCTTGGCCATAGTCCCTCTCCTTTACGATATTTTCTGTCCCTCAAGCCTTAGTTGGCTTTTTCTCTTCAGTCTTGGTCGGCTTTTTCCCCTCCGGGGGCGAGCCGGAAGCACCTCGAGCCATGGCTATACGCCCTGTCTTGGCTATTTCCTTGACGCCAAAGCCACGCAGCAACTTGAGCAGGGAGTTGATTTTGTCCTCGTCGCCGGTAACCTCAATGGTTACCGAATCAGAGGCAACGTCTACTATGTTTGCCCGGAAAATATCAACAATTTCAATAATCTCACTTCTGGTGGCCGAGGTGGCTCTTACCTTAACCAGGGCCAGTTCGCGGGCAATTATGGCGTCTCCGGTAATATCAAAGACCTTGACCACGTCTACCACCTTGTCCAGTTGCTTCCTGACCTGCTCCACCATGGTGTTGGCGCCATCAACGACAATGGTCATGCGTGATAGGTGGGGCACTTCGCTGTGCCCTACGGCAATGCTTTCGATATTAAAACCGCGCCTTCGGAAGAGGCTTGCCATGTGGTTAAGCACCCCGGGCTTATCGGCTACCAGGGCGACTATAGTGTGCTGGGTCATGCTGCCACCTCTTTTCTCTTGTCAGATATTGCTCACCGGGAGCTTTGCCGAGTCTTTTGCCGCTCTGGCTTCCTTTGTAGGTCCTTCGATAACTTCAGACAAAGCCGCCCCCGGCGGCACCATAGGATAGACATTCTCCTCCGGTTCTATATTAAAATCAATCAGGAAGGGGCCCGGCTCCGCCATTGCCTTCTGGATGGCCGGGAGCACCTCTTTTTTGTTTTCTACTCTTAACCCGGGAAAGCCATAGGCTTGAGCAATCTTGACGAAGTCCGGGCCGGATAACGGTGTGGCTACATAGCGTTTTCCGTAGAACAACTCCTGCCACTGCCTTACCATTCCCAGATAGTTATTGTGCAGAATGGCTATCTTGATCGCCAATTTTTCCTGGACTATGGTGGCTAGCTCCTGGATGGTCATCTGAAAGCTGCCGTCGCCGTCAATACACCAGACGGTCTCATCAGGGCAGCCCACTTTAGCCCCGATAGATGCCGGCAGGCCGAAGCCCATCGTTCCCAGTCCCCCGGACGAGATGAAGGTGTTGGGCCTATCGTACCAGTAGTGTTGGGCGGCCCACATCTGGTGCTGCCCCACGCCGGTGACGATAATCGCCTCACCCTTGGTCACCTCATAAATCTGGCGAATTACATACTGGGGCAGGAGCTGTTCGGTATCCCTGATATTGGTTATCGGGTGCTCCTTGCGCCAGTCGTCAAGCTGCCTGACCCAGTCAATATGTTTGGCGGGATTAATCAGCTTATTCAGCTCTTTAAGAACGGCTTTGGCATCGCCGACAATGGGCACGTCCACGCGCACGTTTTTGCCTATCTCCGCCGGGTCTATATCTATATGGATGATATTGGCATGGGGGGCAAAAGCGCTTACCCTAGCCGTAGCCCTATCATCAAACCTCATCCCGATAGCAATAATGAGGTCGGCAGCCTCAACCGCCATATTGGCATAGGCCATGCCGTGCATCCCCAGCATCCCGTAGCTTAAGGCGTGAGACTCGGGGAAGCAGCTAATGCCCAACAAGGTGGTAATCACCGGCATTTGGGCAGTCTCGGCCAACTCTTTGAGTTCACTATAACCGCCGGAGATGATTACCCCTCTGCCGGCGATAATAACCGGGGCTTGAGCCTCGTTTATCAGCTGGGCTGCCTTCTTAATCTGCGCTGGGTGCCCCCGGAGCGTTGGTTTATAGCCGGGCAAATCAACCCTGGTCGGGTAGTGAAATTCCGCCGGCTCTATCTGGACATCCCGGGGCAGGTCAATAAGCACCGGTCCCGGCCGCCCTGTTCTGGCCAGGTAAAAGGCTTCCTTAACTACCCTGGGTATTTCAGCGGCATCGAGGACCAGGTAGTTATGCTTGGTAATCGGCAGGGTGATGCCGGTAATATCAACCTCCTGGAAGGCATCCTTGCCGATAAAGGCTCGGGCTACCTGACCGGTTATAGCCACTATTGACACTGAGTCAAGGTAGGCGTTGGCGATGCCGGTTACCAGGTTAGTCGCCCCGGGACCAGAGGTGGCGAAGCATACCCCTACCCTGCCGGTGGCTCTAGCATAGCCGTCGGCGGCATGGGCTGCCCCCTGCTCATGGCGTACCAGGATGTGGCGAAGCTGGGGGTAGTGGGGTAGGGTATCATACAGGGGCAGAAGGGATCCGCCCAGTATGCCAAAGATAACCTCCACCCCTTCTTTCACCAGACTTTCGCATAACATTTGAGCCCCGGTCATCTTCATGATAGCTCCTTTATCTCTCCTTAAAACACGGCTCCGGTCTCAGCCGGGCCTACTTTCTCGGCATAGCGCTGGAGATAGCCTGTCTTTACTTTTGGTGAGAACTCAGCCAGTTTTGACAGGCGCTCCGATATCTGTTTTTCGTTGAGCTTGACCTCAAGCTTATAATTGGGAATATCAATCTTTATTATATCCCCATCCTTCAAGGCGGCGATAGGTCCCCGCCTTGCGGCTTCGGGGGAGACATGCCCGATGGCTGCCCCGCGGGTGGCTCCAGAGAAACGCCCGTCGGTGATAAGGGCTATTTTTTTATCCAGGCCCATGCCGCTCAAGAGGGAGGTGGGGGTGAGCATCTCCCTCATCCCCGGTCCCCCTTTAGGTCCCTCATAGCGGATGACCATTATTTCCCCCGCCTTTATCTTCTTATTCATGATAGCCCTGGTGGCTTCTTCTTCAGAGTCAAAGACCCTGGCTTTTCCCTGATGAACCATCATTGTCGGGGCTACGGCGGCTCTTTTCACCACCGCTCCCTTGGGTGCCAGATTGCCAAAGAGGATGGCGATGCCTCCGGTGGGCGAATGAGGTTTGGTGATGGGGCGGATAACCTGGCTATCCCTGACCTGGGCTTGGGCAATAACCCTAGCCACCGATTCTCCCGATACCGTTTTTGCCTTTAACTTTAGTAGCCCCTTTAACTCTTTCATTATGGCGGCGATGCCACCAGCGCGGTCTAAATCCTCAAGGTGGTAATCGCCGGCAGGCCTCAACTGGGCTAGCTGAGGGGTGCGCTGGCTTATCTGGTTTACCATTGAAAGCGGGAAGTCGACCCCAGCCTCATGGGCTGTGGCCATAAGGTGCAGAACGGAGTTGGTGCTGCCCCCCAGCGCCATATCAACGGTAAAGGCGTTGTGAATGGCATCCCTGGTTACAATATCCCTGGGCCGAATGTTATCGGCCAGGAGTTTCATGAGCTGCTCACCGGCTTTTTCGGCGAGTTGTGTCCGCCGGGCATCAACCGCCGGGATGGTGCCATTGCCGGGTAACCCCATTCCCAGGGCTTCGGTCAGGCAATTCATAGTATTGGCGGTGAACATTCCAGCACAGCTGCCGCAACCGGGGCAGGCAATCTCTTCCAGCGCCTCCAGTTCCTCCACTTTCATCTTACCAGCGGCTACCTTGCCCACTGCCTCAAAGACGGAGTTGACATCGACCTTTTCCGTTTTACCATCACTTACCATCCGCCCGGCCAGCATGGGACCGCCGCTGATGAAGATAGCCGGCAGGTTCAGTCTTACCGCCGCCATCAGCATCCCGGGGACTACCTTGTCGCAGTTGGGGATGAAGACTAGGGCGTCAAAGGCATGAGCCTCAGCCATTATCTCCACCGAATCAGCGATTAATTCCCGGCTGGGCAGGCTATATTTCATTCCCGGGTGGTTCATGGCAATGCCGTCGCAAACGGCGATGGTATTGACCTCAAAGGGCATGCCCCCGCCGCGGTATACCCCAGCCTTAACTGCCTGGGCAATGCCTCTTAGGTGGATATGCCCGGGAACAATCTCGTTAAAGCTGTTGATAACGCCGATAAGGGGCTTATCAATGTCAGCCCTTCTCCAGCCCAGGGCGTGCAGTAAGGCTCGGTGGGGGGCACGCTCTATACCTCGTTTAACGGTATCGCTTTTCATCTATTTGCCTTCCCATATCCCCGTTTTTCAACTATAAAAAAGACCGTCCCGTGGGGACGGCCCCTAATACCATGCGGAGACGACCCACCGGTCGGATTACGTGTAGGTAACGAGCACTAGAATAATATAGTTGGCAATCATTGTATTGATAAAGTAACATAATTCCACTTTATTGTCAAGCTGAAGGCTATTTTTTGTTTTCCAGGGCTCTTATCTTGTCCAGTCGGCGCTGGTGCCGGCCGCCTTCAAACTGGGAGGTAAGAAAGGCGTTGACGATTTCGGCTATCGTCTCTTGTTTCTGCTCCTTGCCGGCTCCCAGACATAATACGTTGGCATTCAGGTGCTGACGGGCCCGCCGGGCGTTGAAGGCGGTATAACAGAGGGCGGCTCTTATCCCCTTGACCTTGTTGGCGGCGATAGACATACCAATGCCGGTATCGCAGATTAGGATACCAAAGCCAAAATCCCCCTTAACTACCCCTTCGGCTACCCTTTGAGCAATATCGGGGTAGTCCACCGGCTCAGTAGTATAACAGCCAAAGTCCTCAAACTCATGCCCGCTGGCGGTAAGTATCTTTAAGATAGTTTCTTTGAGCTCCACCCCCCGATGGTCAGCACCTATGGCAATACGCATCGTTTTAGCCTCCTTGACTTATAGGCTAAGGTCAGGGCATATTTTTTTGAGTTCTTCTCCTGGTATAGCCCCTTCACGCAGAATGACGGGGGTATCCCCGCTTAAATCAATGATGGTGGATTCCCTGCCGCCGGGGCAGCGGCCGCCGTCAATAATCAGGTCTACCTTATCTCCCAGTTGCGTGTAGACCTCGCTAGCCGTCAGGGCAGGCGGCTGGCCGCTTAAGTTAGCGCTGGTGCCGATAATAGGCGTCCCCAGACCACGGATGAGGGCAACCGGGATGGGGTGAGCGGGAATGCGCACCGCCACTGTTTTTCCCACGCCGGTGACAATATCCGGTAGCGATGGGGCCTTAGGTAAGACCAGGGTCAGGGCACCGGGCAGGAATCTCTCGGCAAGTAACCAGGCAGCCTGGGGCACCGGCCAGGCAACCTCGCCTATCTGGGAGACATCGCTTAGCAGCAGGGGGAGCGCCATGCCGTGCGGTCGCTTCTTTACCTGGTAGACCCTTTCCACAGCCTGGGTGTTGCCGATGCCGGCACCAAGCCCGTAGACGGTATCGGTGGGAAAGGCGACTATACCCCCCTCTTTGAGCACCGAGATGCCCAATTCTACCTGCTGTTGGACGGATAAAAGCAGCTTACTTTCCATTCTTCCTATAAAACAGTATAGCACAGTGTTACACCAGACCCCAAAAATGAGGCGGCGATGGGGTATAAAGGCAAGCCGGCCACTTGAACAAAAGCCAGCACAGTGGTAATCTTTATGTAATAAAATGGCTAAAGAAAAGGCGAAGAAGACCCCGAATAAGAGCCGCCGGATAAAGACCAGCGGCGATATTGAAGTCTCCACCTATCTGGAGATTGCCAAAGAGCTGGGTGGTGAACAGCCAGCGGCGGTGGAAGAGGCAGTACCCGGGCTGGAACGCGAGGTTATCATTGTCATTGACTTTGGCTCGCAATACAGCATGCTCATTGCCCGGCGAATACGCGAATGCAAGGTATACTGTGAGATGCTAACCCCTGATACACCCTGGGAAAAGATAGCCTCCTTAAATCCAAAGGGGTTTATCCTCTCCGGAGGTCCCGCCAGCGTCTATGAGCCGGGGGCGCCTCTGGCTCCCTCTTATATCTATGAGAGCCACCTGCCGGTAATGGGTATATGCTATGGGATGCAGGTCCTGGCCCATCAGCTGGGCGGAAAGGTTACCCCGGGAGCCAAGCATGAGTATGGCCATGCCATTCTCCACCTAAGCCAGATGGATTCACCCCTCTTTGCCGATTTACCCCCTTCCTCGCCGGTGTGGATGAGCCACGGCGATAGGATTGAACAGCTACCCCCTGAGTTTACTGTCTTAGCCTATACCGAGAATTCGCCCTTCTCCGTTATGAGCAAGGATGGCAAGATATTTGGTCTCCAGTTTCACCCCGAAGTAGTCCATACCCCGGAGGGAAAGACAATCCTCAGGAACTTTGTCTACCGGATATGCGGCTGCAAGGGAAACTGGACAATGAGCAACTTCATCAATGAAAGCATAGCTAAAATCAGGCAGCAGGTAGGCAAGGGCAAGGTCATCAGTGCTCTCTCGGGAGGGGTTGATTCGGCGGTAGTCGCCACCCTCATCCACCGGGCTATCGCAGACCAGCTTACCTGTATCTTTGTCAACCACGGGCTATTGCGCCGCGAGGAAGTGGAGAGGACATTTAATGTCTTTAAGCTCAACCTAGGCATGAATATCGTCTATGTTGATGCCAGCCAGAGGTTTCTCAAGCGCCTGAAAGGGGTGGTAGACCCGGAGATAAAGCGCAAGGTGATAGGCGAGGAATTTATCCGCGTCTTTGAGGAGGAAGCCAAGAAAATAGGCAAGGTTGACTTCCTGGCCCAGGGGACTCTCTATCCCGATGTCATTGAGAGTGCCTTGACTACCAGCGCCGCCGCCAAGATAAAGACCCATCACAATGTCGGCGGGCTGCCGGCCAAGATGACGCTGAAGTTGCTGGAACCCCTGCGCGACCTGTTCAAGGACGAGGTGCGCCAGGTGGGGCTGGCTTTGGGGCTTCCTGAGGAGATGGTGTGGCGGCAGCCCTTCCCCGGACCCGGTCTGGCTATTCGCATCATTGGCGAGGTTACCGAGGAGAAGCTGGAGATACTGCGCGGCGCTGATTTCATTGTCATGAACGAGATTAAGAAGGCACAGCTTTATCGGCAGCTCTGGCAGAGCTTCGCCATACTCACCGACGTCAAGAGCGTGGGGGTGATGGGTGACTACCGGACATACGGTTATCTGGTTGCTGTGCGTGCCGTAACCAGCGAGGACGCCATGACCGCCGATTGGTCGCGCCTGCCCTATGAGGTTCTGGCCCGCATCTCCAACCGCATCGTCAACGAGGTGCCCGGGGTAAACCGGGTGGTATATGACATAACCTCCAAGCCCCCCTCAACGATTGAGTGGGAGTAAATAAGAGGGGAGGTTTGCTTTGCCGAACCGAGGGGACAGAGACAAAGAGTGGATAAGATTCGATTTCTGGAGGCAAAAAGAGTGGCGAACTTGCTTTGTCGCTACTGCAGCCTACGGGACTGAAACAGCCCAGGAAATAGATATCTTAAGAGAGTTTAGAGATGTAATCCTTCTACCCAATAGCTTAGGTGCTAGGTTTGTATCTTTCTACTATAGAACCAGTCCGCCGATAGCTGACTTTATCTCCCGGCACGATATACTAAGAGCAATAGTAAGAAAGGGGTTCGTTGCCCCAATTGTAGCTATATTAGACCTGTCTAAAAATCTATGGGTAAATTAGGTTAGCTTAAAGGGGTGAGGTAGATAAAAATCTTAGTCGTTGGCGGCGGTGCCAGGGAGCATACCCTGGTCTGGAAACTCGCCCAGAGCCGCAGGGTCAAGGAAGTCTACGTGGCACCGGGCAACGCCGGCACGGCTAAGATTGCCCAGAACCTTGATATCAAGCCCAATGATATAGAATCGTTGGCTAAAGTCGCTAAAGAAAAGAAAATTGACCTGACCGTTGTCGGGCCGGAGGCGCTTTTAGCCGAAGGCATTGTTGACCAGTTCCTCATCAGGGGTCTAGGGATTTTCGGCGCCACCAGGCAGGCCACCGAGATAGAGTCGAGCAAGGTGTTCGCCAAGGAGCTGATGC